>JASJDF010000360.1 GCA_030065715.1 Xenococcaceae cyanobacterium MO_188.B19
GAGAATTGATTTTAGTTGTGGATGATGAAAATTCCATTCTGGAAGTAACTAAAGCAACTTTAACAAGTTACAACTATCAAGTTTTAACTGCTAATAATGGTATTGAAGCGATCGCGATTTATGCTCAAAATAAAAATACTATTGATTTGGTAATCATGGATATTATGATGCCTACAATGGATGGTCAAACAGCAATTCTTACTTTAAAACAAATCAATCCCGAAATAAAAATTATCGCTGTTAGTGGCTTGATTTCTAGCCAAAAAATTATCAATGACATAAATGGTAATGTTATAGCCTTTATAGCTAAACCTTATACCAACGAAAAATTATTAAAAGAGATTTATCAAGTATTTAGTTGATCAAGTCAATTTGAAGCAAGTTCACCATTCAAAAATTTATGAATTAAGCCAATAGTTACAGCAGGTAATTCTAGTTGTGGAGTAAGACCAACTTCTTGTATTATCTCGAAAGCTTTAATCGCTGTGGGATTCATTTCCGCCAAGCGTTTACCAATCTCAGGACCCGTAAACTGAGATTTTTCACCCCAAATGATGCCAGTGGGAATTGTCAGTTGCTCGATATGTTGAGAAAGATCAAAACATAAATCTCCTCGCACAAAAGAGAGTGCGCTATATTCCGCATTGGGCTGCTTAGCCGATTCTAGATAAGCTGCTACTATTTCAGGATAGACCCGTTCGGGTCGAGCAAACTGACGTTGTTCCAAAAAGTTGCGAATTCCCAACTCATTAGCGATACCGAAATCGTAGATCAAGCGATCAATAATTGGGGTGCTTACTAGTTGGGCAAAGAAACTACGAGTGTAGTTTTCTCCAAAATCGGAAAGTCCTGCTGGTGTGGTCAGAATTAGGGATTTGAATAATTCAGGATGAGCGATCGCAACTCGAATAGTGAAAGCTGCTGTTAGAGATGAAGCAATTACTGTGACTGGTTCGTTACAGCTTTTTTCTAAAAATTCCGCAATACTGGTTAAGTAATCATCAATCTGGTAATTGCGGTCTAAATGATCAGAATTCCCCCAACCAATTAAATCTGGTGCTAGAATCCGATATTCGCTAGCAAAAGCGGGAAAAACTTTAGACCATTCGTAGGCTGAGGAACCGCCACCAAAGCCATGGAGGAATACTAATGTTGATAAGGATTTGTCAGAAACCTCCTGTCGAAGCCAAGGAGCTTGATCTGCCGTATAGTAGACCATTGTTCCAAGGCTTGTATCTAGGGAATGCTGGCTAAAACCAGGTATTTTTAACATAGTTTTTCAACAAACAAATAAACTTTTAAACCTTACTGTAACAACCTTCATGCAATAGCTCAGTAATCTGGTGAGAGCAAGATTGAGTTAATTTTTTTACCATAAAGCTTCCCTGCTTACCGCGATACTGTTTTCGTTCAGCTTCGGTAATCCAAATGGGTTGACCAAACAAGATATTAACTCGACGGTAGACAATTGCTGGATGCCAGCCCCAGCAATCAAAAAGGGGTTCAGACGGATCGAATAAGCTGAAAAGCTTTAGGGGAGCTAAGAGGTGTTTTTTTTCGTCCGTTGAAGCGATCGCAACTGGTAAAATTGCCAATTCCTCAACTGGTACTCGAAAAGCCAAATGGGCAAAACCCCGATAAAAAGGACTGAGCTGATGGGGAGATTTGATTTGAACCATCGGTTGCGCTCCTTCGGGAAAAATTCCCACGGCTTGAGATGACTCTAAGAAACTGGATGACTGCTGGAAAAACTGTTTTTTACCCTTGCCAATAGCATCAAGGGGAAAAGCTCCCATTACCGAAATCATCTCGCGCAGAATGGGAACTTGGCTCATGTAACGGTGGCAGGCAAAGCGTACTGAACGATTTATTGCTGCCATTAGTAATGGTGCATCGAGAAAGCTGCGATGGTTGCTAACAAGTAAGATTCTTTTAGTAGCAGGAACCCTTTCGGAGTAGTGAATAGATGCCTCAGTACCAAAGACGTTGAGTAAGCTGTGAGATAAGTGCAGGGGGGAATGGAAGAACATAATTCTCGTTTGATATCAGCTAATTATTTAGCTTAATGAATTTAAAGCAACCACTTAGATGTAGATGCTATCAAGTAGAGATAATTTTAGTCTCTATCAGATGGTGTATTTATTACCCTTTGATCGCAGCTTAGAGAAAGTAGTAGTGGAAAGAGATCTATCCGTAAGTCAATTGGATACTTGGGAGAGGTATTAGGTGTTGGGGAAAAATGGAGTGTACAAATCATTTTGCTTATCTACTTAATTCTATTAGAGTATTAATACTCATACGGTTATTCCCCCCTCCCTCATCAAGGTCGAGATAGATAAGGTTTTAATTACAAGCTTTACAAAAATTTACACAAGATTTAAAGTCATGATTAGTTTGATTTCTATAGCAATTTATCTCTGGGCTTTTCTCGCTATATTGAATCGATTCACCAGCCAAAATCCATCGATTTAAAGAATTTACTAAGGCAAACAAGTCAAGACATTGCAATAAAACTTTACATTGCGTTACTTTAAGAACAGATTAACTTCAAATAAAAATAATTATTTTCATCTCAATGAAGTCCAAACTTACGGAAGGTAAGGTTTCCATCCAACTGCTCAAGTTATCATTACCGATGGTTTGGGGAATTCTATCAATCTTAGCTTTTAGTCTTACTGACACCTATTTTATTGCACAACTTGGTACCAAAGAGCTGGCAGCGATCAGCTTTACTTTTCCAGTGGTTACTATTCTAGGAAGCATCGCAATGGGTCTTGGAACAGGTGTTTCCTCAGTTGTTGCGAGAGTAATTGGTCAAGGCGATCGCTTGCAAGTTCAGCGGTTGACTACTGATAGTCTTTTGCTATCTCTATTGATTGTTGGCATTTTTTCCACTCTCGGTTTGAATACTATCGATCCCCTATTTTCTACTTTGGGAGCGAAACCTGAGCTGTTTCCTTTAATTCGGGACTACATGAGTATCTGGTATTGGGGAATGGTTTTTCTAGTTGTGCCTTTAATCGGTAACAGCGTGCTCCGTGCTTGTGGCAATACACTAGTTCCGAGCCTGATTATGACCTTAGCAGCAGTAATAAATATATTACTAGACCCCCTATTCATTTTTGGTTGGGGTCAGATTCCCCCTTTAGGTCTTCAGGGAGCAGCGATCGCAAGTGTCCTATCTCGCACTGGCATTTTAGTCGCTTCCTTGGCATTTCTCCATTTTCGGGAACGATTGTTAATCTTTACTGTTCCTAACTTCAAGACTTTGATTAGGAGTTGGCGTAGTCTAATGTCTGTCGGATTTCCTGCTGTAGCAACTAACTTAATTTCGCCTCTTTCTGTCAGTTTTGCTACTAGCTTAATGGCACAGTATGGGTCTGAAGCTGTCGCTGGTTTTGGGTTGGCATCACGGCTAGAAGCTCTGGCTCTGATTATACCTTTGGCACTCTCAGCTAGTATAGGTCCTTTTGTGGGACAGAACTGGGGAGCACAAAAGTACAGTCGAGTTAAACGTTCTCTGCAACTAAGTTTCCTTTTCTGTCTGAGTTGGGGGGGACTAGTCGCTATCTTACTTGGAACAAGTGCACCTACAATTGCCACTTGGTTCGATAGTGATCCTGGGGTAGTAGATAGCGCAAGCATTTATTTAACCCTTGTGCCCATTAGCTATGGGGCTTTGGGCATTGTTTTTACTGCTAGTTCTGCTTTGAATGGTCTAGGCAAACCTATAGTAGCTTTTGCAATGTCTTTGTTTAGACTATTACTTTTATACATTCCTCTTGCCTATTTGGGCAGGGAATTATTTGGTATTTTTGGCATTTTTGGGGCAACTTGCTTGTCTAACGTTGTAGTCGGACTCTGGGCATGGTTCTGGCAGTTTCGTTGGAGCAATCCTTTGGCTGAAATTAGCCCAAGTGGAAGGTACTCCCTTATTCCCGAGGAGAGTCTGCTTCGGCTTCGTAAATTTTTGTCTTTTTCCGAAGATCACTAAGATCTAATTGAAGTCTGTTAACAACATTTATGTTCTACTCCAACTCACAAGAAAAATTTCGGTTTAGGCAGTGGCTTTACCAACGTTTTTTAGAACTAGCAATCTATTCTAGCCTCTGGACTGCTGCTGGAGTCGCTTCCCTAGTTTATTTTGTCCAAGAGACTCTCAATCTACCCTACGATTGGCGAGCCGTGGCTCTAATTTTTGCTAGTGCGCTTCTTTTCTATAATTTAGACCGTCTTCTAGATTCCTACCTTCAACCTCTTCCTGATCCTAAAGCCCAATCTTATGTTCTTAATCCTACTTTCAGGCTTTTTTTACTGGTCACAGCATTAGCTGTAGGGCTACTATTATATAACGCTCCTTCTCAGGTAAGACTCGTTAGCTGTGCTGCTCTATTGCCTCTAATTTACGGAATGCCTTTACTGCCTTGGACTACGGGGCAAAATTGGCGTTGGTATCGTCTCAAGGATATTCCTGGCTCCAAAGCTTGGATTGTTGCGGGAATAGTTACTTACGCTCTAGTTGCTGTGCCTTTAGCCTATGCTGAAACTGCGTTCAATCAATCAGCAGCATTGATAGCTACCTTTTTACTAATTTTTACTGGTACGAATTCTCACCTGTTTGACGTTCGAGATCTCAAATCTGATCAAGAGAAAGGAGTACAAACTCTACCTCTAATTGTCGGGGTAAGAGGAAATCGTCTCATCTGGACTAGTTTGAATCTCAGTTTTGTTTTGCTACTAGGCTGGTTCTGGAAAATAGGACTGAGAATTCCTGGATTAGAGGCAGTGATTTTATCTGTACTTATAATTAATTTAGTATTCATTTGGTTTCTGAATCCTGATACCCCAAGAAATGTCTATAACATTTGTTTAGATGGTTGCTTGTTTCTACCAGTTTTACTAATTCTGGGGGTTGGATAAAGTCATTGTTAAAATCAAGTTTCACTATTATAGAAATCCCTAATCTTGCAGCGACGTCTGAGAGGTACTTTCAACTCAGCTTCTTCACAGGTTTCTCAAATTTTTTAATTAGATTCTGAGTATAAATCCAAAGTTGTTTAGACAAGAACTAATTGCTTAACCATTCTTGTCAAGATTTATCATGACTAAAAATTTAGTTCACCTCATATCTCAAGCCGAAATTGTCAATACTCTTAAGCGATTGGCGTTAGAAATAGAGCGAGATTATCGAGGTCATTCATTAGTAATGGTAGGTATCCTGAAAAGCTCTTTTATCTTTCTTGCCGATTTAGTCAGAGAATTGAATATCCCAATTAACAATATTGAATTTATGCGCTTATCCAGCTATGGATCATCAATGGTTAGTTCGGGGGAAGCCAAAATAATTATGAGTCCACCAGCAGCAGCGATCGCTGATAAAGATGTTCTTTTAGTAGAAGATATTGTTGAAACTGGTATTACCACCAATACTGCACTGCTCTATTTACAAAAATATCAGCCTGCTTCTTTAAGATTATGCTCCTTATTAGATAAACCAGCAGGTCGCCAAGTATTAGTTAAGATAGATTATTTAGGTTTTACAGTAGGAGATCACTTCCTTGTTGGTTATGGTATTGACTTTGATCAACAATATCGACAACTCAGCGATATCTATTACTTAGAAAGGGAAAAACCAAATGATCCTAAATCCTGTTTAGATAGACCAGATCAAAGTTATCAAAGGTCAGAGATCGGAGAGTTAATACTAAAGCCTAATGAGTAATGGGTAACAGAATTGGACGCTTAGGTTTAAAAAACATCACGATTCTTGGTTTTAACTCGGTGATAGAGTTCTTCCATGGTGGCAATAAAAGAAGTATTTTGATGCCAAAAAGCGGGAAAGTCTCCGGCTTTTTTGACCAAAATTCCCGAAATATTAGTTTCTCTAGTTTCAGTTTCTTCGGGTGGAGTTATGGCTTTTCCCTGCCAAAATTCTTTGAGAGAAGTGGATGAATTGAATGGATTTGTTTGAGGTCTGGTGTAATAAGATTTAATCGGAGA
>JASJDF010000361.1 GCA_030065715.1 Xenococcaceae cyanobacterium MO_188.B19
CGCCCTGGATAACCAAAACTTTGCCTAAATTCAGTCTTAACTCCTGCTTTCGTTGCTTCTTCTGTCAGTGACTTTAATGATTCTAATCCTTCTTCTTGTAATTTCTGCCAGTATTGTTGATAAACGTTAACCATAGATTTATCTATCGTTTCTGATTCTTGACCATAATACCGAAACGGACTTGGATAATTCTTTTCTTGAGACGATAAAACTTGCAGCAACATTAAGCTCGCTCCTGTTGTTTTCGCCAAAGACAGCCCTACTTCAAAAACTTTCCTACTCCTTTTTGAATTATCTATGCCTATCAAAATTTTGTTAAACATCTTAATTTACCCTCGTCTTAATTAATCTTCTCTCAAGCCTTTCTATCATTTCTGCTAATTCTTCTAGATACTTGAGTAGAATTCTTACTTTATATATAGGGCAATAATTTGAGGAACTTATGAGTAAACATTGAGCATTAGTAATTGTTGATGCTATTTTACGCTTATTTGGATTATTGGGACAATAGCAATGTTATTCTAACTGTTGCATCTAATCCAAAAGTTACAACAAAACTTCCTTGGTTCGTTCCTCATGATTGTTCTCGAAGATAAGGATGTAGCTACTATCGACATGCTTTAAAATAAGCGATGGTATGGAGGAACTCAATTCTGAAGTAATCTGATTTACACAATACTACCTAACTATAATTGATTCCAAGAACTTAATTCGGTGAAGTTATGAGGTAAATCTTTGTCATACCACCTTTTTGATATGAAGTTAACCATGTTGACACTGTAGTTCTATGTTTTCCGCTCAAAGAAGATAAATGTGCAATCGTTTATTTATTTGCTTTTTTAGTTTTGCGACCTGCAAAGCAGATCCCCTTGGGATCGCAAAACTATTGATAATTGACCAATCTCAATGCAAATAAGGACTCTAGAAAATGCTTTACAAAAGTTAATCCTAAAATAACAAAAGAGGGATTAATTGGGAAGCATCATCTTCACAGTTAACTCTCATTACTAAGCAAGTAGGATAATTTTTTGAGTAATCTTGCGCAGGGAGATTATATTTTAGCACTCAAAGCCAAGAGCTAATAAATTAAATTTGACATCATATACCCAAAACCAAGATAATAATAGTTTGTGTAAACTGTAGCTTTTAATAAACCCTTGGCTAACGTTATCGTTATCGGAGCCCAGTGGGGTGACGAAGGAAAAGGAAAAATCACCGATTTACTGAGTCGTTCAGCAGATGTGGTGGTACGTTCTCAAGGAGGAGTTAATGCGGGGCATACAGTTGTCGTTTCTGGACAAACTTTCAAGCTCCATTTGATTCCTTCTGGCATTTTGTATCCTGATACTGAATGTATTATCGGTTCAGGTACGGTAATCGATCCGCAAGTAGTGATCGATGAAATGGAGCAACTCAAAAAATTAGGGGTAACAACAGATAACCTCTACATTTCCCAGACTGCCCATATTACCATGCCCTATCATCGTTCTATTGATCAAGCATCAGAAGAACGAAGAGGAGACTTTAAAATTGGCACAACAGGAAGAGGTATTGGTCCTACCTATGCTGATAAGTCAGAAAGGACAGGAATCAGAGTTCTAGATTTAATGGACTCGGAACTCTTAAAAGAAAAACTTGAGTGGACAATCAATTATAAAAATGTAATTTTAGAAAAACTATATAATCTGCCTCCTTTAAATCCCAAGGAAGTCATTACAGAATATCTAAAATACGCAGAATATTTGCGTCCCTATGTAATAGACAGTTCTCTCAAGATATATGAAGCAGTCAAAGAGAAAAAAAATATCTTATTTGAAGGCGCCCAAGGTACATTATTAGACCTAGATCATGGTACCTATCCGTTTGTAACCTCCTCTAATCCGATTGCAGGGGGGGCTTGCGTAGGTTCAGGAATTGGACCTACAATTATTGACCGCGTGATTGGAGTTGCCAAAGCCTATACTACCCGTGTAGGAGAAGGTCCTTTTCCCACTGAATTAAATGAGGAGATTGGAGATTTATTAGGCGACCGGGGTGCCGAATTTGGTACAACTACAGGTCGCCGTCGTCGTTGTGGTTGGTTTGATGCAGTTATTGGTCGTTATGCAGTAAGAATCAATGGCTTAGATTGTTTAGCTATCACCAAACTAGATGTACTAGATGAACTAGAGGAAATCAAAGTTTGTGTGGCATATGAAATTGATGGTGAAACTTGCTATCATTTTCCCAGTAATGCCAGCCATTTTGCCAATTGCAAGCCAATCTATAAAACCTTACCTGGTTGGCAAAAATCCACAACCGAATGTCGCTCTCTAGCAGACCTACCCCAACAAGCATTGGATTATCTCAAGTTTCTAGCTGAGTTAATGGAAGTTCCTATCGCTATCATTTCCCTTGGTGCTAGTCGGGATCAAACGATTATTGTTGAAGACCCGATTCATGGACCTAAAAGAGCTTTGCTAGATGCAGATGGCTCTCCAGTAAGCAGAACTTAGATTGTAAGTAAGGAAAAAGGAAAATATGTTTCCCTCGTAATTAATCCTTACGCCTTTTGTCTTGCGTTGAAAAATTGTTAAGTTTAACCCCTTATTGTCCTGAGAAAGCGAATTTATGAATATCACAGTTGAATGCAAAACTAGACCCGAAGGCAGTAAACCCAGAGCCTTACGCCGTGAAGGCTTAATCCCTGCTGCTCTTTACGGACACAATGGAGCAGAATCCCTATCCTTAGTTATGGATGGTAAAGAGGCTCAAATTTTGCTCAAAAAAGCAGCAATTAATAACACCCTAGTTGATCTCAAGATCTCCGATTTACCTTGGCAAGGCAAAGCTTTAATTAGAGAAGTACAAGCTCATCCTTGGAAAAGAAATATTTATCATCTTAGCTTTTTCTCCGTTTCAGCGGATCAAAAAGTTGATTTAGTTGTTCCCATTGAAATGACAGGAACAGCTAAAGGAGTTAAATTAGGGGGAATTTTAGAGCAGAATCTTACAGAATTCAATATTAGTTGCTCTGGGGGAAATATTCCCGACTCTATCGAAATCAACATATCAGATTTTGAAATTGGCTCTAGTTTATCAGTAGGAGATGTTATTCTCCCTGAGGGAGTAACAGCGCTTGACGATCCAGAGCAAACTGTTTTTTCAATCTCTGCTCCTGCGAAAATGGCTGAAGATACTGCTGGAGAAGAAGCAACTTCAGAAGCTTAATTGATAATCAATACACCATTACATAATCAGAAACCCTATTTTCTTGCCAGAGATGCCTTTTATCTCTGGTATTTTTTCACAACATCTTTTAACTGAATTTACTGTTCATCTTCTTCTTCAATAGAATTCATAGTCTCTAACTCTACAGCTTTGCGATAATAGTTACTAGCATCAACAGTTTTACCTTGATGAGCTAGGGTATCTCCTAATCTGTAGTAGAAAAGATGATTATTAGGGTTAAGTTTAATCGCTTCGCTATAAACCTCTATTGCTTCCTCTATTTGACTACAACGAAATAGGGCTGCTCCCAAATTCAAATTAATTTGCTCATTTTGGGGTGTAGTTTCTAAAGCTTTTCGATACAGTGAAATGGCTTCTGACCACCGATTTTGCTCCATTAAAACTTCACCCAAAACTAGGGCAGCTTCAGTGTAATTGGGTTTAAGCTCGATCGCCTTGTGTAAAGAAACACTCCCTTCATGAATTCTGCCAATTTCTACTAGGGCTTTACCCAATCCATAATGAATTTCGGGTTCATCTCCAGCCAACTCTAGCATTTTGCGGTAGCTAGTAATATCTTGAGGATTTTTAGCAATTTTAGCACGATAATACTTTCTAGCATCAGCTAAATTGACTTTAGCTTGTTGTTGGAAAGCATGACTGAGTTTATCTTGAACATCGGGGAAATCGGGTTGCAAATTGAAAGTATGGCGATAGGCTGATACGGCTTTTTCCCAATTTTCCTCTCTGGCGTATAGCTCTCCTAAATAGTAATAGGATACATGACACTCATTATTTAGGCTTACTGCGGATTCAAAAGCTTCTCTTGATTCATCCCATTGTTTCAGGTTATAGAGGGCTTTACCCAGATTGTGATGGCACCAAAAATCTTGGGGTTTGACTTGAATTGAGCGTTTATATGCGATCGCTGCTTGCTCCCATTGCTCTTGATGAAACAACACATCTCCCCATTGGCTTTGAATCTCAAAGTTATTTTGATGTTCTTCCCAAAAATTAGAATCTACTTGGGTTACTTGTTGATAAGATTTTTCTGCTTCTGACCAGCGTTCTAACTTACCATAAGCTACTGCTATATTATGATATGCCCAAACATAATCGGGCTTTAGTTCTACAACTTTTTCATAACAGTGAATGGCTTTATTCCAAGCTAATAAATTGAGCCAAGCATCCCCTTGATGATGGTAGGCTTGCCAAGAATTGGGGTCAAGAGAGATTGCCTGTTCATATCTAGAGATCGCTTCTTGATAGTGTTTTTGATGAGCGTGTGCCTCTCCCAAAGAAAAATGAAATTCCGTATAACTGGGATGATAGGTAATAGCTTGTCGATAAAGTTGTACCGCTTTATCCCACTGCTGTTGCTCAATTAGGAGTTTTCCTAAAGAAGAATAAGGCTCTACTGCTTCGGGAGCTATACTAAGAGCCTGACGATAACAGGTTTCTGCTTTATCAAATTGTTCCTGAGCTTGAAACTGCTGTGCTAGATTGAGGAAATCTTGGTCATTACCAGGCTCCGACCGAGTAATTAGAGCCTGATAGCGATATTCTATTGCTTGTTGACTATCGCCAATAGCTTCTGATAATTGGGCTAATTGTAAATAACTTTCGCTAAATCGGGGATTAATCTCAATGGATTTTTGCAAAACTGCGAGTGCTTCTTCTTGCCGTTCTTGATTAATTAGGTTTTGACTCAAACCGAGATAGAGCTGGGTATTTTGAGGTGCTATTGCTAAAGCTTGATAGTAGTGATCAACCTCAGTTGGCTCTTGTTTAATTGCTTGCAAATATAACTGTAAAGCAGAGTGCAAATCAGACTTAATCCGTTGATGTAAAGCATCATTGAGTTTACTGCTTAATTCGGGCAAACTACCATTGAGTTTTTGAGCTTTAGCATAAGCAGGGTAGGCATCTTCCCAATTTTCTAAAGCAGTTAAAGCTTCCGCAATATTGTAATAAGACCAATCACAGTTAGGATTAAGTCTAATTGCTTCCCGATAGGATTGAACTGCTAATTCCCACTCTTTAAGCTCTCTAAGTGCATCCCCCAAATTGTGATAAGACCAACTAAATTCAGAATCTAACTTAATCGCTTCTTTGTAACTTTGAACTGCTTTGGCCCAAAGTTGTTCTCTGATATAAGCATCCCCAAGATAGTGATAACCTTTGCTTTGATTTGGTTCAATAGTTAAAGACTTTTCATAACAAATGATAGCCCGCTTCCATTCTTCCTTGGCAGCTAAAATTCTCCCTAGGGAGTAGTAAGAATGGTGATCTTGGGGATTTTGTTTGACTGCTTGACGGTAGCAGGCAAGGGCTTGATCGGCAGATTTTTGCTGAATCAGAATTTTACCTAACTGGTGATAGGCTTCAGTATAGTCCGATTTCTGGATAATTGCTTGACGATAGCAAACGGCAGAATCTTCTATTTCCCCTTGCTCTAGCAGGGTATTGCCCAACTTAAGATGATCTTGAGCAGTAGCTTTTTCTGGCTCTAGGGAAAAAGCCTCAAACCAATACTTAGTTGCTTCTTTTTCCTTGCCAGTTTGTTCAAAAATTCGAGCTAGATTGCGATAAACACCAGCAAATTTGGGATTTAGGGCGATCGCCTTTTGATAACAACGAATTGCTTGTTTCCAGCATTGTTTTTGAGCATATAGACTCCCTAAATCTGCATTAAGGGTGGCGGAATCAGGATTAGTAATTAAAGCTGCGGTATATTGACCAATTTTCTG
>JASJDF010000011.1 GCA_030065715.1 Xenococcaceae cyanobacterium MO_188.B19
GTCTTTGGCTAGACGATAAGCTATGGGAAGATGAACCGTATTTTTGGGGAAGGTAAGAGTAACGCGTTTTTTCATCTCTGCCTAAAATTAAAATATAGTAATACTAAATAACTATTTGCAACTATGTTATTAGAAATTAACAGAATTATAGTTCCCCCAGGACAAACTGTATTACTGGAAAATATTAGCTGGTCAGAATTTGAAGCGATTTTGGCAGATTTGGGAGAAAAGCGCAGTTCTCGTATTGCTTACGACTGTGGAAATTTAGCCATTATGACACCATTACCTGAGCATGAGATTAATAAAATTTACGTCAGCAATTTTGTTGAGGTACTTCTTGAAGAATTAGATATTGAATTTTGTCCTCTAGGTTCTACTACTTTTAAGAATCAGTTGATGGCAAAAGGTATTGAGCCTGATAATTGTTTTTATATCCAACACGAATCCGCAGTTAGGGGTAAAGACAGATTAGATTTAACCATCGATCCACCGCCAGATTTGGCAATAGAAATTGATATTACTAATCGTACTCATCCTGAAATTTATTCGGCTCTCGGTGTACCTGAGTTGTGGGGTTTTGAAGCAGGTAAATTACAAATTTTAGTTTTAGAATCTGGTCAATATAGCAATTCTCTCATAAGTCCTAATTTTCCTGATTTTGATTTAATTAATCATATTCCTCAATATCTTCAACAATGTAAAACTGAAGGCAGAAATAAAGGGATAAGAGCTTTTCGTGCTTGGGTTAAAGAACAATTATAGCTATTCTCATACTTGTGAAGTACACAATTCTCTGGTTTTTTGTTCATAGTTCATAGTTCATTGTTGATTGTTCCCTATTCCCTATTCCCTATTCCCTGACTCTCTCTTGTCACTTTTGAGAAATGGTATTAGATTGAGAATTTCTCTAGCGTATGCCCTAGCTGTATTTTGCCACTGTTGTCCATTAGTTTTAGCTACAGGAAAAGGGCTATGTTGAAGTTTATCTAATAATTTCTTTGCAGATTGGTAAAAATTAGTAATAGTTACAGGGATAATAGCACTACCTCCAGTTTCCAGACTGGCTTGATTCATTTGATTAACTATAATCCAACGATTGAAAGACATAGCTTCTACGATTGGTAAGCCAAAGCCTTCATTTTCTGAAAGAAATACCACCGCAGTTGCTTGACGATACCATTGAGCTAAATCGCGATCGCCGAGATAACCATGATAAGATACCCAAGGCTGATTTTGAAGGGATTTGAGAAAGGCTTCTCCACTATCTTTGGTACTAGTATTCATTCCTCCGACTAGGTGCAATTCCCAAGGTTGTTCACTAATTTCTCTCAGGGCTGATACTAAGGCAACAGCTTCTGGTAAACATTTCGCTTTAGGATCAATTCTTCCTACAGAGAGGAGAAAGGGGGCTTTAGGGGCATTGATTGCCACAGCAGGTAAATTGATTAGTTGGGAGTCACTACCATTAGCGATCGCTGTTACCTTGGACTTTAACTCAGAAGCGGGGCGAAAGTGCAATAGCTCCTCTTGGGTTGTCTCACTAACTACAATGATTTTTTGGGCAAAACGCAGGGTAGCATCCAGATAAACAGCAGCCCGTAACCAAGTTTTAATGCGATCGCCGTATTTATTAGCTGCTTTCCATTCATTCACATCATGAATTACTGCGATCGTAGGAGGATGCCAAGGTAAGACAATAGGATTTGATAGCCAAACTACTGTCTGTATTTTGTGGTGACGACAATAACCAGCAAAACGAGTAGCAACCCAAGCATATCGTTTTCCAGGAGCATAATCCAAGGGTGGTAAAACCTGAACTATTTCTGATAATTCTCCCAAAGCAGGAGTTTTAGCAATTGCATTGGGAGAGGCTAAGATAGTTACCTGAACTCCTTTACTGGTTAATTCTTCAACTAAAGGAGGTAATAATCGCTCTATATACTGTCCAATTCCCAAACGAGGACCAAGATAATGAGCGATAAAAGCAACGGACATTAGTAAATATAATCAACAAAATAATACACCCTATCTTAATTAATTTATTGCCAAACTGGGAAAACTATGGGTAAGGAGACTAAACTTTTACAATAGATAGGCATAATTAGTTATACATAAAATAATAAAATTGTAGTTTTAATATGGTTGCTAAACCAAGTCAAATATTTTGGAGAGTCATTGAATGGTATCAAATTGCTAGACTTAAAGGACAAATTCCTTTTTGGATTATTTATGCGATCGCTATTTATCTACCTTTTGAAGAGTTTGTTTTAAGATGGACTCCTGGTCCTTCTATTGGTATTTTATTTCTGCGATTTTTACATGAGTTTGTACTTTACTACTTGTGTGCCAAAGTATTTTACAGGCGAATTATTAGACGAGAGCGCATAATTAAATCTTCAATTGAGTTAGCTCTTATTTGTTTTGTATTTTGGGCATTACTTTTATTAATTGTTCATCAAACATCTATATTTAGTGGAGTTAATAATTTAAGAACTCTACTTCGTTATGTTTCTGTTTACTATATTATCATCGATCTAGAATTATCAAAAAAGCAAATTTCTTTGTTACTAAAAACAATTTTAATTTTAGGATTAATTCAAGCATATTTAGTATCAGTTCAGTACTTTGCTCCTGCTGGATTTAACAATTTATTTGTACCTCAAAATATCAATCTAGAAGTAGGGGGAGCTGCAATTCACAAGAGCTCTGAGGTGTCTAGTGGTAACTTAAAAACTGGTGCAGTAAATGGCACTTTAGCTAATACTGCTAATACTTCTGCTTTTTTATTAATTGGCTTTATTATGCTAGTGGTTATCACTCTGAAAAATACTAATATAACCAACTATTTTTTATCGCCCAAAATACTTAATTTTTTCGTAATGTATTTTGCTTTTTTTGCAACTTACAAGCGAATTGCTCTTTTGTTTGGCTTAGTTATTCCAGTAATAGTATTATTTCTATACCGCCGAAAACTTTGGGCTAGTAAAGTTATTTGGTTTTATTTATTTGGTGGATTTACCTTAATATTTTGCTCTCTATTCTTTCTTAATGTAGATACATCAATCGATGGATGGGCAATTAGACAAGGAGAAAATATTGATTTATTGGGATATTTTGGACAGCTTTTTTCACCAGAATATTGGGAAAAAGGAACCAGACAATGGATTATTAAAACTATTTTTCACGGAATTATTGGTACAGGAAATTGGTTTGGTTTAAGTCCAGCTCCCAATGATGCAGTTCAAAAGTTAATCGAAATTCTTCCTAATAAGGCAAGTATAATTTTGGAACGTAAATTCTGGTTTGAAGATGTTTATTGGGCTGCAATGTTACTTTATTATGGAATTCCCGGAGTTGCCCTATTTGGTTACATATTTCAACGGCTCTATAAAATTTCCCAGTATTTAATAGATTATTGTTTGGAAATTCAAACCCGAATTTTAGGAATAGGATTTTGTACTTTTACTATTATTACTCTTTTCTATGGTTTTGTAGAACGTATTTTTGAAATCAAATGTTTTTCTTTTTATTTATGGCTATTAGCTGGTTTAGTAGTGAATGTTTATTCTCGTTATATGCGAGAATTTCATAATCAAAATTCTTTTAGTTCTAATAGGCTATAAGAGCAAAATTATTGGCTATCAGTTCTTAAAAACTTAGCCAATTAATCTTTTTTTACCCATCGAACTTGATTTATTCAATATGCTAAAATTTTCTAATAATGTTGCCTCTAACTTTAGGCTTATTCTTTTTTCCATCTTACTATTAATAGGTGGTTGCAGCTCGGAAAAAGAATCGAACCAGACCTCTGTTTCTACACCAGCACCATTAGCAAGAAGAAGCACAAAAATTACAGCTTCACCTGCTGTTACTGAGCGTCCTTTAAGTAAAAATTATGCCTGTTTTAATGTTAATTCATTGCTCGTAAAATCTTGGTCAAATCCAGATTTTTCAGCCTCAGTTAATCAAGTAAATCCCACATTATTAAGAATTCCAGGTGGCACAGAATCAAATTATTGGGATTGGCAAAAAGGAGGATTAATTAAAAATGTTAGGGAAGCTATGGCTGGTTATCCTATAAATTTTAGAAGTAAAGACCTTAAATATAACGATAGTAAATTAAAAGATATAATAGAAGGAATCCAAGCAACTGACACTGTTCCTCTTTTTGTCTTAAATCTTGCTAGTTCTACTTTAGAATCCCAACTAGAAATGTTACGAACAGCCAACGACTTGGGAATGCCAGTAGAATATATTGAATTAGGTAATGAATTCTATATTGATGTTCCTAACTACCGTCGAGTTTTTGCCAGTTCTGAGGATTACGCCAAAACAGCTAGTCAATGGAGCAAGGCAATTAAGGCAGAATTTCCTCAAGCAAATATTACTTTAGTTGGTGCAATTTCTAAATCAAAATCTCCTAAAAGAGTTAAAAATTGGAACAGCAATCTTATCTCTTCAGCTATTGCCGATGCAGATGGAATTACTCTTCATGTTTATAGTGGACACGGTTTAAAATCTCCTATCGACTTAAATTCTAATTACCCTTTCTTTACTGAAGAAGAAGTCCCCATAATTTTAGGACAACCCTTTAGAAGTGCGGAAAAATTTTATAACAGCGATGATTTTAAATTAATCCCCAATGACAAACAAATTTGGATTACAGAATATAATCTATTTGAAAACATATTTGGTAATAATGAAGGAAAAGCCCAAAGAGTTATGGGAAGTTGGACTCATGGACTTTATACCCTGACACAAAGTTTATTGTTTCTAGAAGATTCTCGAATTAATATTGCTTGTAATCACGTATTAGTAGGAAATTCTCGATTTGCTGCTATTTTTCGTGGTGCAGCAAGTTTTGTCAATCCTAGTGACCCGAATATAAAGGTTACACCTAATAATTTAACTGCTACTGGTTCAACTCTAAGCTTCCTGGGAGAAGCAATTTCAGGTATGACTAAAGCGCAAAAAATTGATTTTTCTTTTTCACCTACTTTAATTGGGAAAAAAGACTTTGAATATCCTGCTTTATATGGCTGGAAATTTAGTGATGGTGAATATTCCAAGGGAATAATTGTTAATTTATCGAATCAAAATATTCCGATTGATCTAGAACAACTTTTTTCTGTTTCAGTCAGCTACGAACAGTTAACAGAGAATCCTAGAACTTTAGTAACGGGAACTGATGTTTTACAGTTTAATAGTGGTGAAGCTACTTCTGAAATAGTTTTACCTCCCTATTCAGTGACAAAATTAAGAGAAACTAGCAGTTTACTTTTTGACTAATATCCATTGGTATTAACTGGTTCATCGTTCATTGTTCATTGTTCATGGTTGCCTATTCCCTTCCCTAACTAGAAAACTTTTTCAGCCAACCCTATTTAAATATTTTTACCTTTCTGATTTTTCTAGTCTTTTACTAGCTAAGGACATAGAATAGCAACATACCCAATAAATACCAGCAACAAAGATATAAACCTCTCCATAACGTCCTAAAAATTTGGGATTAGCCAGGATTTTTTGGGACATCCCCAGTAAATCTACTAATCCGACAATAGCTAATAGA
Organism: Xenococcaceae cyanobacterium MO_188.B19; assembly: GCA_030065715.1. Classification (GTDB taxonomy): domain Bacteria; phylum Cyanobacteriota; class Cyanobacteriia; order Cyanobacteriales; family Xenococcaceae; genus JASJCP01. Next base: position 5,570 of record JASJDF010000011.1, read on the forward strand.
GAAGTGTCTTTAAATAAACTAATAAACTGTCCAACAATGCTAGGAATAACAGCTTTTAGTGCTTGAGGTAAAATGATAAAACTTAGGGTAAAGATTGGATTAAGTCCCAAAGCTTTTGCTGCTTCTGTTTGACCACGGGGAATAGATTGTAATCCGCCACGGATATTTTCTGCTAAGTATGCAGAGCTAAAAATAGTAAATCCTGCGATCGCGCGTACTACTCGATCTACTCTAATATTTGCTGGTAGCACCAAAGGTAACATTACCTGTGCCATGAACAAAATACTGATTAGGGGTAAACCACGAATCACCTCGATATAAGCAATAGATAGCCAATGAATTACTGGTAAGTTACTTTGTCTGCCTAAAGCCAATAACACACCAAGGGGAAAACAAAGAACAATACTTACTACCGCAATTAGAATCGTGAGAATTAATCCGCTAAGATTGTCTAGTTTGACAGCCTCTACTCCTAAAAGTAACCAAAGATTGACAAAAAAAGCACCCAGCCACATCAGAGATAGCCAGGATTTGATCTTTGGTACAATACGAACAAATGTCCTACCAACTCCGGCACTGATAATCAACAGAAATAGCATTCCCAAAAGGATAATACTAGATTGAATATCTAGGGGAGTAGCTACAGTAGGACAACTAATAGCTACTAGTTCTAAAATAATGCAACCAACAGATAGTAAGGTTAATATGCTGAAAATACTAGCTATTACTCCTAATACTACTACAATAGGAATATTAAGCAGATTAACTTTAGGATTAGCTAAAATCCCCCAAGATAAACCTCCCAAAGCCACAATAACTGCTAGACTTGCCCAGGTACGCCACAATAACTTAACAGGGTACAGTCCAGCAAAAAACAGACGTAAGTTAGCACTTAATACTTCCCATTCTGCTTGAGTAAATAACCACTGGAGTAATCCTGAGCCAATCCAATAGAGAAACAAAATACTAAGTATAGTTAGTATTGAGTTGTACCAGGTACTAAAGAGATTTTTTTTGAGCCAAGAAATTGTATTTATGGGATTAATGGGGGGTGATACCTGGTTACTAAGATCCATAATTTGAGTTTCAACACGCTTAATGTATATTAAACGCTGAAACTCCCACTCTACTGTTTTTATTGACCACTTTTCCCAATTCTTTGTCCCCGCATCCACAAAAGACGCGAGGATTAGTATTGTTACCTTTACTCAATCTACGTTAAGCAGAAATAAAAATATCATTATTCCCTAAGTTAGGATTGTTGCTCAAAGTTGCAATAAGAGACTGATTCCTTGAACCAGTACCATCAGGATCGAAGAATAATTGACCATTACTGCGATTGTAGATAAAGCGATCGCTTGTATCAGCAGCACTAGAACCCAAAGTAAACTCAGAAGGTTTTAAGAAACCTGGAGTTAATCCTCCGCCAAACCCAGCAGCCGAAGCAATTACAAAATCATCATTCTGGAAATCTGTAATCACATCACCACCATTATTGACATTGGGATAATAGAAAATATCGCTTTCTGCACCACCAGTCAGTAAATCTGCACCAGCATCACCGATAAGAGTATCTTTACCGCTACCACCAGTTAGGGTATCTGCATCATTACCACCAATGAGAGTATCTTGACCATTATCTCCAGTGAGAGAATCTCGCCCTCTTGCTCCGATTAAGGAGTCATTTCCCTTTCCACCAATGAGAGTATCATCACCAATTGCTCCGTTGATAATATCGTTCCCATCTAAGCCTAAAATGCGATCGCTGTCATTCGTGCCATTAAGTCGATCATTATTAGCAGTACCAGTAATATCGCCAGGATTAGGATCGGGAGTAGGGTCAGGATTGGGATTAGGATTAGGAGGAGTAACAGGAGTACTATTGCCTGCTTCTCGAATCTTCAAAATTTGATTAACTCGGACATTTTTTAATTCCTGTCTAATTCCTGAGGGCCATTCAATTACTAAGCTTTGTATGTTTTGATTTTTGCCCAAACCCACATGAATTCTTTGAGCATTTTGAGCATAAAGGTGCATTCCGCCATTTTGTTCTCGCAATTGAGTTAAACCATCAGGAGTAGTAACTAAAACCCTGGCACCAATGCCGTCACGATTAGATCTTACCCCTTCTAAATCGAGCTGAATCCAGTTATTACTATTACCTTGATTCTTAAACAATTGGGAGGGAGTAGCCAGGTAAGTTTTGCGGGGAGATCTACCAACAGTAGAACCAACAAAAATATCTAAGAAACCATCTCCATCATAGTCCGCAGTAGCAGCTCGTCCACCTACCTGGAAATCTAACCAGCCAAAACTAAAAGCCTTTCCTGCTGCACCACCAGCCTGAGCCACGGTTTTAAAAGTACCATCACCTTGGTTTTCGTACAAAATATTAGGCTGATCAAAGGAAGGATAGGAATTGACTAAATAAAGATCGATATCTTGGTCATTATCAAAGTCTCCTGCTACTGCATTTTGCGCCAAAGTAGGACGATTAAGACCAGCAGCTAGAGAATTATTAACATACTTACCAGTATTTTCATTGAATAACCAAAGTTGATCCGTTAAAGCGTTAACAGCAGGGTTAACATTAGTAAAACCAAGAGGATTGAGATTAGTAATAGTTCGAGTCGATTCAACTGCCGAACGAATACTCTCAAATTGACCCGATTTTAGTCTAACTTGCCAAGTACCATTAACTAGACCAATATAAATACCTCTTCTAGAGCGATTAGCAGAAAGACCCCTAACACCTCCACTATTAGCAGATAAGGCTAAAGCTGCTACTCGGTCAATTTGATCAGTGCTAGGGAGGTCATTACCAGCAGCAGTTGTAGTAGTAGCAGAACTAATATTGACAAAAGCTTCTAATTCAGCAGCAGTGGGACGACGACCACTAGCACCAATAAAAATATTATTAGGGCTAATGTTAGCAGCCAAACCGTTAAGGTCGAAAAAGTCGATCGCAACTTTAGCATCCGAGGCAGTCCTAAAACTATAGCCAATTTCTCGCCCTGGATTTCGCAAAATCAAATCCGCAGACACAATCTTTCTATTAGTACCTTGGAACACACTAGGATTAAAGGTACTTTGTGTTAAAGAACGAGTCACGAAAAAATCATTATCGCCATCATTATCAAAGTCAGCAATAATACTATCTCTAGCTGATCTATGTTCTTGGAAATCATTGTTCTTATTTCTTAGAGCCTTGGGATCGGAAACTAGAGGGAAATTAAATCTATTAGTAATATCAACAAATCTATTGCCTTGGGAAAAATCATAGACTTTAGCAGGAAAATTAAATGTTCCTTGGATGATTAAATCTAATTTTCCATCCCCAGTTACATCTCCCAGTTGAGCATAGTTAGAAGGAAAAGGAATATTTAGTCCTACTGCATCAGTAACGTTACTAAATGTACCATTACGATTTTGTTGAAATAAAGCAGTCTTTCCTTTGCCATCATCCCGCAAAGTTTCTAATAACAATACATCTAATAAACCGTCATTGTTATGATCGAACCACAGAGAAGAACGTCCTCGACCAATTTCATATTTTAAGCCTCTAGGTTGAGCTTGTTCTTGTAGTGTGCCTCTGTTATTGACAAAAAATAGGTTAGGTTGTCCTCCACCATTTCCTAATTGACCACCACCAGAAACAAATAAATCTGGGTCTCCATCGTTATCAAAATCCGCTAGAGTAATACCGTGGGTATCTCCACCAACACCACGGCGAAAATCACCTAATGGTTTAAATTTGCCATTACCTTGATTAATATAACGGTAAGCATATTTAGCTTGAGAATAGTTTTTACTAGCTCCATTGTAGCCGTGGGGACTAACTACTAAATCTAATAAACCATCACCATTTAGATCAGCCCAAGCAACGCTAAAAGCCTCATCACCCTTTTGTTCTGACCAACGAATTCCTGCACTGTTGGCTACATCTTTGAAAGAATTACTATTAAGAACCATAATAAAAGATTACTTTAAGATTAACTTCAAAAATTATATGGTCTTTTTTTTTGTTTGATTATAAAGTTTTGATTGAATATTTTTGTCTTTTTTTTGAACAATAATTAAGTATTAGATGAAGTTGAATCTTAGATCACGATTCTAAAATAATCAGACAGTCAATTTAGATTTTGTATCTAGAGACTGAAAAGTAATATAAGCAAGGCTTTGAAAAAAAACGTTCGATAAATCAGTAACTATTTGGCTATTCATTTATCTACTTTTTTGAGCAAAATCATTAGTTTTTAAGCAACTTATATATGTATAGAAAATGTATCTAAGATTTAAATTAATAGAGCTTTGCCCTTATACTAAATCCGATTATCAAAGTATACTTTTCTTAATTCGGCTAAAACCTTTCTGACTTCTGATATCCGAAGGTGTCCCGCAAGGGGATACCGCTATATCCGAAGGTGTTATGCGAAGCGGTATCCTTTAGGAATCCTTTAGGACGCATATATCCTTTAGGACGCATATATCCTTTAGGAATTCTGACTTTCCTAATCGTTAAGTATCATATCTAAACTGGATTTAGTATTAGCTATTAACTATCAGCTCTTAGTCTTTTGCATAATCAGTTTTCGATAACATATCTTCTCGATGAAATTCTTCTCATAAAAGGCTCATCTGGAATTCATAGAACATAGACAAAATCATAATTACAACCAAACTATTAATTTCTTTGGGGATTACGTTTTAATCTTCTAAAATTCTCAAACTTTCTAACAATGCCATCATTCCAATATTTAAAACCAAGCTCTGATACAGAATTTAAAGAAGCAGACTCATTATTACATTACTATCGGAAAGGAGCAGAAATACCACTGTCTGAGCCTGGTTTTTGGCAAGTTAATCGTGGAGTAGTTCAACTAAGTAAAATTAGTACTAGTGGTGATGAAACAATTTTAGGCTGGGCAACGGCTAATAATTCTTTTGGGGACTTCCTGACTCCTGAAACAAACTACCGAGCGCAAGCTTTATCTGAGACTTATCTAAAATGGTTCTCTCTCTCTGCTCTGTCCAGTTCTCCTCATCGTGCCAGGATGTTAATGGCACAATTAAGTCACCGTCTGATTAAAGCACAACAGCTACAAACTATTAGTAGGATAATTAGAAAGGAAGAAAGTTTATGGCAATTGTTGCTCCTTTTGAAGGAGGAGATGGGTCAATCAGTTGTTAATGGGACTCGTCTGACAGTACGTTTTACTCATGAAAATTTAGCTCATATGATTGGTACTACTAGGGTTACTGTTACTAGAGTCCTGGGGACTTTTCAGAAAAAAGGACTCATTTGTGTTGATAGTAAGCGTCATATTATCATTAGAAAAAGTGAGTTGACCCATTAGTTGGTGGTTAGAAGAATTGTTTAATTAAGTTGCCTGATTAACTCTGCTAAACTTGTTGCTGGTTCAAGACAAGAAGTTTGATTACAAGTTAATCCCACTACTCCTTCTGGTAAATCTGTGACGATACGATAGACAGTAGTAGGAAAGTATCGAGGGATCAAATCTTTAAATGTTTCCGATCTGGTTTTGACCAAATTACCATTAAGTAACCAATCTAGAGCTGTAAAGAGAGTAGGACAAGCTTGGGGCGATCGCTCCATAATCGTAGCAAAAGCACATAATCCCTGTAGTGAACGATCGCGATAATCTAAATTATCTGTTAGCAGGGAAATTCTCACTAAATTTGCGATCGCAGTACCATTGGCAGAAGGAATGGCACTATCCATATAGGCTTTTTCCCTAACCAGTAAATCGGGTGCTGCTTCTGGTGAGCTATTATAGTAACCCCCAGTGGATTCATGCCACAGACGTTGATCGAATTCTTCCTGAATTTTAATTGCCTCTGTTAACCATCGATCTTGCTCAGGACATACAGTATGCAAGTCTAGTAAAGCTTTAATAAATAGAGCATAGTCTTCAGACTGAGCTGGTACTGTAACTTGACCAGTGTAATTTAGGCGATGGAATATGCCATGAGTAAATTGATTTTCTAGGATAAATTCCGCGCATTTAGTAGCCAATTCTAAGGCTCTGCAATTTCCTAATACGCCATAAATCCTCGCTAAACCCGAAATAATTAAACTATTCCAAGCAGTAATTATTTTAGTATCTGTAACTGGGGGAATACGCCCTTTCCAGATAACTTGTTGAGCTTCTTGTTGATTTTTAGCAGGGGCAAAAGTCTTTAAGTCTGTAGAATTTTCCCCATAACGCTTAGTGAATAGCTTACCTAAAATGCTTTCTAAATTAGGGGACAATTCCCCATCATTGAATCTTTGCAGTACATTCTGACCTTCAAAGTTTCCTAAAACACTAATCCTAAACTCCCCTTGCAACTCTCCTAACTCTTCGGAAGTTAACATATCTTGCAATTCGCGGTAATTCCAGACGTAGAATAAACCTTCTTCTGGTTCTAGACTATCCCCAGTAGCAAAACTATCCGCATCTTGTGCAGCATAAAAATAGCCTTCAGGCGATCGCATTTCCCTGGCTAACCAGTCGATAGTAAGACTAATTGCTCTTTTAATTCCTGGTTTGATATCCTCTCGATCAATAGTTGCAGTAGGCTCAGTTCCTTGACGCTTATGACTGGCTAAATTCCCCAAATACTCTAAAATTTGTCCATTATCGTAGAGCATCTTTTCAAAATGAGGGACAGTCCAAGTACTATCAATGGTGTAGCGATGAAACCCTCCTGCTACATGATCGAAAATTCCCCCTAAAACTAAAGTTTTTCCTCTTTGCGAGCATAATTCCTCATAATCATCACTGGATTCTTCTAAAATTATGCTGCCTTGCAAAATTAAGTTAACGTAGGGAATCATGGGAAAACTGGGATTACCTAAATCTCTAGGTACCAGCACTTTCATGTTTGCTTCGATTCCCTTGAAGAGTAATTCCCGCGTCAATACATTTGGATCTAAGGCATTAAAAACGGCAGATTGTTGTAAATGGTGACAAATTTCTTGTTTAAAATTTTGCAGTTTTTGCTTTTCTACGTCATAAAAACGACGCACTCCTTGCAAAATATCGAGAAAACCTGGACGATTATAACGAGATTCGATAGGAAAATAGGTTCCTGCATAAAAGGGAACTAAATCCCCAGGAGTTAAAAAGATATTGAGAGGCCAACCCCCTTGCCCTACCATTATCTGTAGAGCTTGCATATAGATGCTATCGATATCTGGTCTTTCTTCCCGATCAACTTTGATTGCGATAAAATTTTGATTGACATATTCTGCGATCGCATTGTCCGAAAAAGCTTCCCCTTCCATTACCGTACACCAGTGACAGCTAGAGTAGCCTATAGAAAGAAAAATTGGTTTATTTTGTTGTTTTGCTAGATTTAAGGCTTCATCTCCCCAATACCACCAATCTATGGGATTATGGGCATGTTTTCTCAGATAAAGACTCTCTGAATTCACCAGATGATTTACCATATAGCTTTTAAAGTTATGTTACTTATTCAGTGGTGATTTTAGGAAAATTTCAATTCCAAGATGGTAAGTATATGACAAGGTCATTACAGGATCCGTTGTAGCAATATTAACTAATAAAGGTAAATAATATTACAGTGGGATAGATATATTTTATGGCTTCTAGGAAAACTCAATTATCAGTTTTTATTATGGCAATCTCCGCTAAGATTTGTAGTCAAACTGCCTTAGCTTTGCCCCCTCCAGAAGACATCCCCGAAGAAGTTTTACGGACAGAGATTATTTTAGAAGGGCGATCGCCAATTACGGGAAAATCGCTTAATGCTACAGAATATGCCGAAATTCAAGCCCGATTACAAACTAGTCAATTTTCACCAAAGATCGATTCTGATATTCAAGAGTTGATTTTCTTGCTGCAAATACGAAAATTCTTTAAAGCTATTATTCCTTTTTACTAGAGAATTTAACTTAAATAGAAAGACGAAATATCTTAGACCTGATAATTTTTTCTATAAATAAAGTTCATCTTTAACCCAAAAATAGTAAAGTATGTATAAAAATATTTGCAACACGGTGAGACCTTATGTTAGTCGCTACCCGATTGGATATATTTGTTGACGAAGTCGAAGCAGCGCGAAAGTGCGGTCTTGGGCGGAGCGTTCAAGCACCTGAAGCAAGTTCAGGTGTAAGCCCCTTGGGTTTCATGGTTAAACCGTTTATCCTAAAGGATACACCTTCGGATATGCGGTTTAGCCGTGCACAATGCCCCCATGTCCTAAAGGACGGCGGACTACCTGCGACTACAACCATCCTCCCCGTCAATTTTTAAAATAAAGCTCAAAACTTTCTGCTGATTAATCCTTTAATACTGGTAATTTAATGTCATTAAATCTCGCACCCGAACAAGTTAACCAAATCGTTAATAACCTCCACCAAAACCCCTTTGAGATTTTGGGATGTCATCCAGCAGAACAAAACGGAAAAATTAAAAGCTGGGTTGTCCGTGCTTATCTTCCCAAAGCTACTGCTGCTTGGGTGGTATGTCCCCAAGAACGTACCGAATACCCAATGAAGACTCTCCATCATCCCAATTTTTTTGTTTGTACCATTGAAAAACCAGAACTTAATAACTATCAGTTGCGTATCACAGAAGGGGAAGTTGAAAAAGTAATTTATGACCCCTATGGCTTTCAATCTCCTTTATTAAGTGATTTTGACATTCATTTGTTTGCAGAAGGAAATCATCATCGTATTTATGAGAAGCTAGGAGCGCATCTGACGAAAGTTGATGGAGTAGAAGGAGTTTATTTTGCAGTTTGGGCGCCTAATGCTCGTAACGTCTCCATTTTGGGTGATTTTAACCATTGGGATGGCAGACAACACCAAATGGGTCAACGAGGAAATGGTATTTGGGAGCTATTCATTCCAGAACTGAAAGTGGGCGATGCTTATAAATACGAAGTTAAAAATTGGGAAGGACATATCTACGAAAAATCCGATCCTTATGGTTTCCAGCAAGAAGTTAGACCCAAAACCGCTTCTATTGTGGCTGATTTAGATGCTTATCAGTGGCATGATGATGAGTGGATGGAAAAACGCCGTAATACAGATCCATTAACGCAACCAGTTTCAGTTTATGAACTGCATATTGGTTCTTGGCTCCACGCTTCTTCTGAAGAGAAAATGCAATTGCTATCGGGTAAAGCGGAACCCAATCCCGTATCAGAGTGGAAGCCTCAAGCCAGATTTTTAAGCTATTACGAGTTAGCAGATAAGTTAATTCCTTATGTTAAGGAACTAGGCTACACTCACATCGAGTTATTGCCTATTGCAGAACATCCTTTTGATGGTTCTTGGGGTTATCAAGTTACAGGTTATTATGCTCCTACTTCCCGTCATGGTAATCCAGAAGATTTCATGTACTTTGTAGATAAATGTCATGAAAATGGGATCGGAGTAATTGTTGATTGGGTACCAGGACATTTCCCCAAAGATGGACATGGTCTAGCTTTCTTTGATGGGACTCACCTCTATGAACACGCTGACCCTCGTAAGGGAGAACATAAAGAATGGGGTACATTAGTTTTTAACTACAATCGCAATGAAGTTCGCAACTTTTTAGTAGCGAATGCCTTATTCTGGTTCGATAAATACCATATTGATGGAATTCGGGTGGATGCTGTAGCTTCTATGCTCTATCTTAACTATGCTCGCAAAGATGGAGAATGGATTGCCAATGAATATGGTGGTTGCGAGAATATAGAAGCTGCGGATTTCTTACGTCAGGTTAACAGTCTCTTATTTAGTTATTTCCCTGGAACTCTCTCCATCGCAGAAGAATCCACCGCTTGGCCTATGGTATCATGGCCCACTTATACAGGTGGTTTAGGATTTAACCTCAAGTGGAATATGGGTTGGATGCACGATATGTTGGATTACTTCAGCATGGATCCTTGGTTTCGTCAGTTCCACCAAAATAACATTACTTTCAGTATGTGGTATCACCACAGCGAAAACTATATGTTGGCACTATCCCATGATGAGGTAGTCCACGGCAAGAGTAATATTATCGGGAAAGTTCCAGGGGATGAATGGCAAAAGTTTGCTAATATTCGCTGTTTATTTAGTTATATGTTCGCCCATCCAGGTAAAAAGACCATGTTTATGAGTATGGAATTTGGTCAATGGAGTGAGTGGAATGTCTGGGCAGATTTAGAATGGGATTTGTTGCAATATGATTATCATAAACAGCTTAAAGGATTTTTCTCAGAACTAAACACACTGTATAAAAGTCAACCTGCTTTGTATGACAGGGATTTTGAAGAATCTGGTTTTGAATGGATTGACTGTAGCGATAACACTCATAGTGTGGTTTCTTTTATTCGTCGCAGTAAAAATCCCAATGAGTTCGTCATTGTGGTGTGTAACTTCACTCCTCAACCCCACAGCCATTATCGAATCGGCGTTCCAGAAATGGGATATTATAGCGAAATCTTTAATAGTGATGGCAAAGAATACGGTGGTAGCAATATGGGCAACTTTGGCGGTAAATGGACTGATGAATGGTCTTTCCACAATTTACCTTATTCCTTAGACCTCTGTTTGCCTCCTTTGGGTGTTGTGATGTTTAAGTTAGATCGAATTAAAACCGCCCAAGCTATGCAAAAATCTTAATCCTTTGTAGGGAAGTATCACCTCTCCCTAACCCTCTCCTCCAAGAGAGGGAACTAAAATAGAGATTAGGTTTATTGAAAGGTCAAGCTACGATACCAGATGATGTTAGGGTTTAATTTATCGCCATCTATAATGAGGAAAAATAAAGTTTAGTGCGATCGCAAGTCAGATAAAGTCAAAACTTCCAATAAGTCCTATTAGATTAGATTTCGCCTCAAGGGGAGAAGATGGTGATATAGATATCAGAAGCTAGTTGATAAAACATGTTTTTGAATTAGGGTTTGCCATTCTGGGGAAGTGCAAAGGTGAGAAATGTCAATGCGATCGCCGTATTCAGAAGCATACTGATTAAAGGATTCAATCCAGTGAATTACAGTTTCTGTAGGGTACTTTGGGCTGTAATTTAAGGATTTAGCCAAATAATTCGTCATTTCGGGCAAATTCCCCGTATCATAGAGTCGCCAAGCACTCCAGACTAAGCTTTGATATCGAGATTCTGCTTCTAAAGCCTTTATGTTGGGTGTGAGATCGGAATTATTAAAAAATCTCCCTAAAATTAAATCTAGTTCTTGAGCTTGTAAAGAGGTATTTTTAGAAGCATTTTTTTCATGTTGTCGATAAGCTACAGTGGCTTGTTTGACCCAAGTTGCGGGACAACCAATACCTGCTAAACGTAACACCAAATCTACATCAGGAGTCTGCTCTAAGGTGGTATCAAATTTCTCACAACGCTCTAACCAAGAGCGACGAAATAACATGGCACCTAAAAATACGGGTTTCCAAATAATTAGACTCTCTAAATCTAGTTGGGGTAAATTGTACCAAGGTTCTACCGCTGCGAGTTTGATCCCTTCTCTGTTAACAATTTCCCATCCACTATTAACCAAACCGATAGAAGCATCCTTATCTAAGATTGCTACTTGAGAAGAAAGCTTATGGGGCAAAAAAAAGTCATCTTGGTCTAAAAAAGCAATATATTTGCCTGCTGCACTTTCTAAGCCTCGATTACGAGCTTCTGCTACTCCTTTATTTTCTTGGTAGATATATTTAACTTTATTTTGATATTGACTAACTACTTCTTGTGTATTGTCTTTGGAACCATCATCTATCACAAGAATTTCATAGTTATTATAATCTTGAGCTAAAACACTTTCTATGGCTTTTCCGATGTAAAGTGCGCCATTATATGCAGGGATAATTACGCTAACAGCAACATTTAACATTTAAGATTCATTATTTAAGATTCATCACTTATCATTCCCTACTCATCACTCATAATTTAACTATCAACCATATTTTCCGCTAATTCAGTAAAAGCTCGATCTACATTAGTATTATTTTTGGCTGAAGTTACGATCGTTTTAATAATCTGAGAATTGGAACCAAAGTTATTTAACTCTAAGAGTTTGGTTAATTTATGTTTTTCAATTATGTCGGATTTATTTAAAGCTACAATGGCTACTCCCTTGGGGTTAGTTTGGAAAAATAACTCAATATGGGCTGGAAGATGGTCTAGAGTTTCTTGACGACTTAAATCACCAACAATAATTGCCCCTGTTGCCCCTTTGATGTAGTTGGGTACGATAGATTTGAATTTGGTACGTCCTTCAATATCCCAAATGATTAAGTCTATCTCTTTGGATGAAGGTTTAAGATTAACTACTTTACGAGATATTTTAGTCCCTATAGTTGTGAGATATTTTTCACTAAAAACACCTTCAACAAAACGTCTAATCAAGCTGGTTTTACCAACGCTAAAATCACCTATTAAACAAATTTTTTTCGAGACTGTTGACATTTTTTAGGGTAGGGTTTTTTCTGGAATAAAAGGCTCAAATCTAACATGGCGACTTAGCCATAGAGGTTGATCTGGAGTTACGTCAGGAGGAAATAGTTCCTCACTCACGATTTCTAATCTATTGGGATCTACTCCTTGAGAAATCGCTGTTTGATAAACTGTCTTTGCCCTTTCTAATGTTAACTTTTGATTGAAACTCTTGGAACCTTTACTATCGCTGTGAGGGATAACTCTAAGGTTTAAAGTAGGATACTCTTCTAAAAACCGCTTTATAAAGTCAATTTTACCAGCTTCAGTGGAATTTTTAATTTCCGACTCTTGGGAATCAAAATAGATTCTGGTGTCTACAGTTGGTAGTTCTTGTTTGACATTAAATACTACTTGCTTAACCCCAGGAATATTAGAAATATAGGAAGTAACGGTTTCAGTAGAGACTGTGTCTAAAATAAAACCTGTAATCGTAACCCTATAATCTTGATAGTCAGATACTATTCCAACTCCTGTAAGTTGATTAAGAAGCTGAGATACTCTAGTTACTTCTTGGGTGGTAAAAGTAGGATCGGCAGGAACATCCACCGCAATAATCTGATTGTCAAGATTGAGTTTTTCTTCTTGGGCAATTTCCGACACAATTTCTTGCGCCAGATTACGAAGATGACTGCTTGAAACTTTTCCTGTGATGGTAATGTTCTTACGATCTACTTGAGATTGAAGACGATATACCGACAGTTGAGGATTATTATCTAGCTGCACTGCAACTTTTTCCGTAATCCTTTGAGATTTTACAGCATGATATTTAAAAATACCCCAAGGAAGTAAAATACTGGCTAATATAATGAGTATTAACCATAGTAAAATCGGGGCAGACTTTTTCTGATTAGCTTCTGAAGTTTCATCGGTTTCGATGTTAGCTAAATCTTTGAGTACCAATTTGACTGATGGAGGAATAGTGCTAGTATCTCCTTGATAATTTTCGATTTTGTCTCCATATTGCATTACTAGCTTACTTAAAGTTTCCCTAATGCGATCGCGAAATTCTGGTTTGGGTTGACCACTGATTACTACTGCGATATAGCAATATCCCGCTGCTTCTAACAGAATTTCAAAATTACCATAGTCTATTTCGCTCAACTCCGAACCTGAAATAATACAGTCGTTGGCGAAGCTACGAATCGCAGTTAGCATTCCTGCGACTAAATCTGACTCTAGGGGATGTTCTTTGTCTGGTTGTACTTCGCAAATAATTAACCCCGAATCTTTCTGGATCAAAAAAATAGCTTGAACTTTACAAACTATTGATTCTTGTAAAATTAATTCTGCTTCGGATATACCACGCATTTTTGCCCTTATTTTACGAGAAATACCTTCTCTACTCAAAGAATTTTCGACTTTTTGGTTAATTCTCCCTATCTCTTCTGCTAGATATTTAGAAATTGTATTACCAATTACTGGATAAAGGGCATCTACCATGGCATCTTTTTCTAGTTCAATTTGGGCTTTAATCGCTTTTCCCATTTCTGAACCCAAAGCTAAGGAAACTGCATCTTGATCTAAACGGATTTGTTCTTCGATGGATAAAGCTAATTCTGGTGCGATCGCTTTTCCCATAGATTTGGGTTCTATTTTGATTTCTTGGGCAATTGCATCTGGTAGAATTCTAGCGATCGCCAAAGACATTTTGTCTAAATCTTGACTACTTCTTTCCTGAATCGCTCGATCCATCAAGGGAATCATCGTCTGTAAAATCAATTCTTGAGAATCGTTAACTTTGACACTTAAAAGTTCCATCATCAAAGGGATGAGATTATTTAAGGAATCTGCTAACTCATTAAGTCGCGCTTCTTTTTCCAGAATCCAATCATCTATCCCTGGGTTGACGAAGTCAGTCGAAAAACCATTATTATTAGTTTCTTGAATATTTTGCTCCTTCAGACTAGAAATAGCCGAAGATATGGCTTGAATCCGATCATCTAATACTACTTCTGCAACTTTTGCCACCGATTCTTCTACCACTTCTATCGGTTGAGGCGTTTCAATTGCAGCAAGATTAGTTTCTGATTCTGCTAGTGAGGGTTCAGTAGAGTTTGGCTCAGTATTATTGTTATCTGCTGCTGTTTCATGGCTTATCTCAATAACTGAATCTTTTGATTCAACAGTAGATGGGATTTTTTGAGCCAAAAAAGCTGGCTTTTTTTCTGGTTTAGTTAATAGGGATTGCTGTTCTTTCGGAGAAGATGCTGGCTCAGAATTAGTAGGGTTAACTGGGGTTTCCACATCTAAGAGCAAATCTATTAGTTTATCTATAGAGTCAGGCATATTTCAGGTAATGAGCATTTTTAAACTTAGCGTATAGCCGATCTTAATGATTGCTAATCACTTAAAGTTATAATCTCCAACTTCTAACTGGTTAAGGTAAGAGAATTGGCTGGTATCCCTCTGTTCCCCAAGCTTTCATCCCTTGAGGAGTCAGATAGGGGCGGTAGGAAGAATTTTGCTGTAAATGCCAACCAAAAAAAGCCAAGCTTAGAATACGGTGATAACTTTTGGTAATTTCTTTTAATCTGTCAACAGATACAGTGTCATTTTCTGGGCGAGTTACAAAAGTATGGGGCAACTTTTGAAAGATAATGGCATATTTATTTTGAGTTTCTAGTTGTTCAAAAGCTGGTAACTGCTCCAGTAATAAGGGGGTAACTAAATCTTGATCGCTGGCACTCCATAAAATAGGTACATTAATACGACTCATACTATCTTGATTAAACAAAATACTACTAAAAGGAACAAATAAATAGATTCCTTTAATTCGCTTATCTCGTAATTTTAAAGATATATTAGGTAATTCTAACGCACGACATTGATATAACAAAGAAATATTTAATAACTTTTGAGTAGATGCACATTCAGTTATAAGCCTATTTCGGTCGATTTCTCCCCCTGCTAGGCTTAAAGCTGTAGCACCGCCAAAGGAATAGCCAAAGATTCCCACATTGTTAAAATCTAGTTTGTTTTGTAATACCCAATCTGAACTCTCTTGTAAGGTATCGAGAATAAAGGATATGTCCAAAGGGCGATCAATAAACTCTCCCGCATTAAAATTCTCTGAGTATAAACCTTGATAAAAGTCTTTTTGTCTTTGGCGATCGCTACCTGGATGATCGGGGACAATTACAGCAAAACCATGAGAGGCTAAATATTCTCCTAAGTACTTAAAGCGATCGCGTTTGGCTCCCAAGCCATTGGATACCATAATAATTGGGACAGAATCCCTTGGGGTTTCAGGCAAATACAAATCGAAATGAATCTTTCTTTTAAGAATTTTTTGCGGATTATTTTGCCAATCAGGACGATTATCAGTTAAAAATATGCTCTTTTGGGTAATTGATGCCCTTCCTGGTTGCTTAATCTCAATTGCTGCTGCTGATGTCTCCCCAGTATCCCAATTATCCCCAATTAATTTTTTAGTCTCCTTGCCCAAAGTGGCAATTTGCTTTTGGATTTGGAGCAATTTACCTAAATCAACTCTCATCTCAACGGGGAGTTGTTTCAATAAATCTATGGGAGTAATTCCCTCAGGGTTCATTGCTGATAAAATTACCGCGGAACGTAGAGCATACAAGCCATTTTGCCCTGTAGAAGTTGTAATTATTTCCCCTAAGCTAGTTAAAAGCTCTGTTCCCACTGTGGTATAACCTAGACGAGATACTACCACTGGGTTGACTCGGTAACGCGATCGCAAAAACTGGCGCAATTTACCCCGTTGTTTTGGGGACAAAGGACTCAGAAATAATTTTAAATCTGGGGTTATTTCTCCCTTATCAGCAAAAGTCTCTACTCCTTTCACAGAGATCGGGAAATCCAGCGCACCCCAACTGAAATGAATAGTATCTGCACCTAATACAGGAGTAGGTATCCCTAGGCAAATTGCGATCGTGCTTAATAACTTAACAATACGAACAGACACAGAAATTCCATAATCTCAATTTTTCTCCACAATTTTATCAACAATGAATGGACAAATTTGGATGATAAAGCATTACTCCAGTTGACTAAAATATGGAGAGACTGGGAAACTTATAAAAATCAAAAATACTAACTTTTCATGTCCGATATTGCTACTTTAATTGCTCAGATAGAAACAGAAGCTAAAAGAGAAGAATTTCCTATAGATATCCCTGTATATAAATCTGCTAATCTCGATCCAACCCATCCCGTTTTATATGCAGGAAATTTACAAAGTCCTTTATGTTTTTTTGGTAGAGATTTAGGTAGGGATGAGGTTTATGCTAGACAACCTCTGATCGGTGCTGCTGGTACTTTAGTTCGTCAAGGATTTTATCAAGTAATACATGGTAAAAAAACTAGTAATCCCAAAGAACTACAAACCGTATGCGATCGCGTTCTGTTAACCAATACTGTTCCCTATAAGCCTCCTGGGAATAAAGCTTATCTCGTAAAAGTTAAAAAACGTTTTCGCCCCTATATAGAGCGTCTTTTAGTAGTACATTGGCAAGGAAATCAAATCATTACCCTGGGAACAGAAGCTTTCAAATGGTATGCACCCTATGCCGAAAAAGGTAAATTAGATAGTTTCTTCAAACAAAGCGATCGCTATGAAGCAGGATTAACTGTTTCTGTAACCGCTACAGATGAATCAGGAACTCAATTTAATAAATCCATTACCTTACTTCCTTTACCCCATCCTTCTCCCCTCAATCAAAAATATTACTCAGCTTTTCCTCGAATGCTACAGCAAAGACTTACTCAAGTGGAATTTTAAAAGTTATAAATAAAGAAGAAGATTTATGGGTATTAGCAGTGATTAATAGTGTGGTATGTTAAACGAGGGAACCTAAAATTATTGTTAAGATTGATACAAAAATAAGGCGTTTAAAGAGGCAACATTATGACTGATAAAAAAGTAGTTATATCTCCATCAATATTATCGGCAGACTTTAGCCGTTTAGGGGAAGAAATCCAAGCTGTAGATAAGGCTGGTGCTGATTGGATTCATGTTGATGTTATGGACGGTAGATTTGTTCCTAATATCACCATCGGACCATTAATTGTTGATGCAATTCGTCCTCATACTAAAAAGCCTTTAGATGTTCATTTGATGATTGTCGAACCAGAGAAGTATGTAGAAGGATTTGCTAAAGCTGGTGCAGACATTATTTCTGTCCATGCAGAACATAACGCATCTCCTCATTTACATCGTACTCTCTGCCAAATACGCGATCTTGGTAAAAAGTCTGGTGTTGTACTCAATCCCTCCACACCCCTAGACCTGATTGAGTATGTTTTACCAGTGTGTGACCTAGTATTAATTATGAGTGTCAACCCTGGCTTTGGCGGTCAAAGTTTTATTCCTGAAATGGTTGATAAAATCAGCAAATTGCGCCAAATCTGTGATGAAAGAGGTTTAGACCCTTGGATCGAAGTAGATGGTGGAATTAAGC
Organism: Xenococcaceae cyanobacterium MO_188.B19; assembly: GCA_030065715.1. Lineage (GTDB taxonomy): Bacteria > Cyanobacteriota > Cyanobacteriia > Cyanobacteriales > Xenococcaceae > JASJCP01. Next base: position 23,451 of record JASJDF010000011.1, read on the forward strand.
CTAATAATGCTTGGCAAGTAATAGAAGCTGGTGCTAATGCCATTGTAGCTGGTTCTGCTGTCTTCAAAGCTCCTGATTATGCAGCAGCAATTGAAGGTATCCGCAACAGCAAACGCCCTGAACTAGTCAGCGCGTAAAAATCATCAATAATTCAATATCTTGTTCGTTTTTAAGGTGGATATCTAAGATATCTGCCTTATTTTATTTTTAAGTTTATGTTCTTTTAGTTGACTAAATATTGGATTTATTCATTTAATTGTCCCTAATTGGGTATTCATAGTTTTAAGAGTTTCTTCTCGAATCACTTCAAATACCTGACGAGTGAGTTGGGTAAATTCTGGAGTCATCATATCGTCAATGTGGCGTGGACGTTGAAGGTTAATGTTTAAATCTGCTTTAATGTGTCCTGGATTGACTCCCATAACTAAAATGCGATCGCCTAAGAAAACAGCTTCTTCAATATCATGGGTGACAAATAAAATTGTTGTTCTAAGCTCGCTCCAAATCTCCATCAATAGCTCTTGCATCATGTGACGGGTTTGAGCATCTAATGCGCCAAAAGGTTCATCCATGAGGAGTACGGAAGGAGAATTGACTAAAGCCCGAATAATACTAGCTCGTTGTTGCATTCCTCCTGAAAGCTGATGGGGATAGGAATGACGATGTTGATAGAGTCCCACTCGATTCAGATATTCATTAACTAATTCATGTCTTTCTTGCTTAGAAATGCCTTTGATTTTCAGTCCCAATTCCACATTTTGCAAAGTTGTTTTCCAAGGAAGCAGAGAATATTGCTGAAAGACAAAACCTCGCTCCGATCCTGGTTTGGTAACTGGGTTTTTATCAACTAAAATATATCCTTGATCGGGACGAATAAATCCTGCGATCGCATTTAAGAGAGTTGATTTACCACAACCAGAAGGTCCTAATAGGCAGACAAAAGAACTAGGTTCAATCTGAAAATTAACATTATCTAATACTCTCACAGTATGACGATGACGAGTAAAAGTAATGGATAATCCTTCTACCTGTACTAATCCCTTAACTGCTGCTGTTGTTTGAGTTTGTTGAGTCTCTACTAAAATATCTTGCATAAAAGAATTTTGCTAAATTAGGAGCTGTTAAACATCTTGCTTTTTTATGTTTCGCCAAGGCATGAGAGCAGAAGTACCACGACTAACTGCCCAAGAACTTAATGCACCCATTAACCCAATCAAGAGCATTCCCATGACAATAGGAGGATAGTTGGAAGTAACATAAGATTCCCAGGTAATATAGCCAACACCGTAACGTCCTGCTAAAATTTCGGCTGTTACTAGACAAAACCATGCATTACCCATCCCAATGACTAAACCACTGGCAATACTAGGTAATGCGCCAGGAATGACAATATCTTTAAAAATATGCCAAGGCTTTGCTCCCAAACACTGTCCTACCCTAATCAGAACTGTGTCATTGAGCATACTTTCTACACCTTTAATGGTGCTAATTAAAACAGGAAAAAAGCCCCCAATAAAAGTAATAAACACCATACCTGCTTCGGCGGTGGGAAACATCAAAATAGCTAGTGGAATCCAAGCTACGGCAGGGATAGGGCGTAATAGCTCTAAAGGAGGAGACAACAGATCGTCAAC
>JASJDF010000362.1 GCA_030065715.1 Xenococcaceae cyanobacterium MO_188.B19
TTATAAGCACTGGCAAAGTTACTTGGTGCAGCAATAAAACTTCCAAATAAATCGAAATTGCGTAAATAGTGATTAATATTTAATAATAAAGCTACTGAGGAAGTAATAAAAATAGGTTTCCATCCTCGCCAACCCCAATTTTTTATTTGGATTAAACCATACCACACCATAAAAGGAAACCCATAAAGATAACCAGAAGATTTGGTAAGAATAGCTAGTCCTAAACTGGCACCTGTTAACCAATAAAAAGTAGATTTTTTTCTGATTTTGCTAGTTTTTAAAACATAATAGGCTAAACAAATGATCCAAAAACTTACGACATAGTCATTTTGAGTACTAGAAGCTTGCAAAATTCCCATAGGAATTGTCACTGCAAATACAGCAGCAAAAAGTTGACCTTTGATATTTGCTCCCAACTCTTTGGCAATTAAAGATACTCCTATAACACTACCAATACAACTAAACCATTGAATTAAATTAGCAAAGCGATCGCTGTTAGTAAGAATTTGTAAATGTAATATGGCATATTCAGCAAAAGGAGGATGAAATAGTTGGGGTAGGTTGTATGTAGGATAATGAGCTATACTCTGATTTTGCTGCCAATGTACTACTCTACTCATGTGATAAGTCATGGAATCCCACGTATTAGGGGGAGCAACAATAGCAATAATTCCTATAACAGTAATAAAAAAAATAATACTGCCAATTAAAATAATTAAAAACCAAGATAATTGATTTTTATCAGCAATATCTGTATCAGAATTTTTCTGGTAATTAGGTTTAAAATAAAAAAATAATCCACTAATATTAAATCCCAACCAAAACAAAATTAAGGCAGTAAAATTTAGTTGTCTTGCTAAACTTAATATTTCTGTGGTAATAGTTATAAATACTCCCCAAACAATTGCTGCTGATAATATACTTTGTCGCCAACAATTATATTTTTTTCTAAAAAGAAAACTTAGAATTAATAAGTTAAATATAGGAAGTAATGCTAATAGCAACATACTAGGTCGGTAATTAAGTCAGAAGTAATTATAGCGGTTTTATCCTGATGGAGTGCAGAATAGACCTCGGCAATTTTGAACAAGAACTGCGTTAATCTTTAATTTAATTACTTTTGCCCAACTTTCCCCAGAGAAACTCGCGGTTGAGATGGAGTAGGAGATTCGGGTTTTAGTTGTAGCAAAATCCAGTTAATTAATCCCGATGCAACAGGTAAAGCCAAGCAAATAATTAGAGCAATTGCAAAATAACGAAATATAGCGGGTCTTGTACTCCTTTCTGGATCGTGACCGCAACTGAGACAGGTTTCTACTCCTTCTGCATTGAGAGTACCGCAAACTTTACAAGGTTTTAATGCCATAGATTAATCTTGAGTAATTATGCAAAATAAATTACCCAGCAGAGAGAGAAAACAAGGAACAGAACAAAGAAAGTGTAATTAATTCTGCTTGGGTATTTAGTTTCAGAAAGTTGATTGTCTTTAATTATTCTTTACTAGCCAAATAAGCCAATCCAAAACAAAGCAAAGCATTAACTCCCAAGAAACTGCGAGCTATTGCACCAGCACCCAAACCCCACACCGCAGGATCGATTACCGCACTAATAGCCAGACACATAGCAACACCCAAACAAGAGCCGATAGCAAATTTTTTCCCTGTGGGATTTCCTGAAAGAAGAGTAATTAAAAGAAAAGGAATGAGCACACTAGCAAATATGGGATTAAAACTAGGTGTCCCCATTACTACATTTCCTAGTTCGGGGATAGAGCTACCAGCAAGACGGAAGGGCCATTGAGGAAGATCAAAAACGTATAATCCTTGTAGGATAAATAAGCCAGAGCTACCAAAAATCAAACCAGTATTTAATGCCCAGCTAAAAGGAAAATAGACTCTTAAGAACCAAGCTAGAAGATAAGAACCCAATACCATAAGTACTTTAGGCAATAGGGCTACTGCACCACCATCAATCCAGAAGCGAGGATTGAGATAACCATTATCTCTTAACCAACGGAAGAAATCGCGAAAAGTAATTTGTCCTTGTAAGGCTAACTTAACTGCTGCACCAGCATCTAAATGACCAGCACCAAAATAGTTTAAGGGGTCTTCTGCAACTTTGCGAGAAGATTTTTTGAGAACTTCTAAAACAGCAGCAGGTTCAGATATGCCACTAGCTTTGATTAAGGCTGCAACTCCTGCTACGTGGGGCGATGCCATACTTGTTCCCATTGCACCAAGAAAGATTGATTCTCCTGTACTGGGGTCGATGGTATTTTGCAAAATTTGGGCGGTTTCATCTCCTCCTGGGGCTGCAATATCAACTCCTGCACCATAATTAGAATAGGATGCTTTTTCTCCTGAAGCACCTGTAGCAGATACACTAATTACTTTGGGGTATCTAGCAGGATAACCAGAAGCGTTTTCGCCAGAGTTTCCCGCAGCAGCAACTATTACTACTTTTTTCTTGTAAGCATAGTTAATGGCTTCTTCCATAAGGTGAGAGCTACCACCACCACCTAGACTCATATTAATTACATCTGCACCATTGTCCGCAGCAAATTTAATTGCTTCTGCGATGTCTGCTACCGTTCCGCCTCCACTAGAAGAGAGAACTTTAAGTGGCATAATACTAGCTTGGTAAGCGATACCAGCTACCCCATAACCGTTATTAGTAGATTGAGCAATTGTTCCTGCAACATGAGTACCATGACCATTATCATCTTTTACGTCTTTGGTATTATTGACAAAGTCATATCCTGCAACGAATTCAGTTAGTTTTAAATCTGGGACTTTGCTTACTCCTGAATCTATGACTGCGACTACTGTATCTTTCCCTTTGGTTTCATCCCAGGCTGATTCAACATTAATACTGCGGAAATTCCACTGTTTGCTATATTCTGGATCGTTGGGAACTTCTAAAGCTTGATATTTATAATTAGGTTCAATATATTCTGTATCTTTACGTAGTGGCGATCGCTTTACCTGTTCTAAAACTGTTTGATCCCCTTCTACTATATATATATGATCTTCAACAGAAAAAATACTATTTAAATGAGGTGTGTGGTGATACTTCTCTTTGATCTGAGCGATTTCTTGACTAATTTTAGTGGTAGGTACGTCATCTCGAAAGTCTAAGATAATCGAATCAAATTCCCCTTGATTTGCTAAACCAGGGAAGCTAATTAAAGCCCATCCCAAGCCCACAAAAAACAAACACAGTAGTAAAAATTTTTTCATGTCTATGCCTTGATAACTCTCCCTGATTACCAAGATAGCTTAATAGCCGTTCTGTGATTGATAATTTATGAAGCATTCTATAGACTTACTACGATTAAATCAGACTGATACCATGAGTCTAGCTGAGGGCTAGATTCTTGAACTTGATGGCTTATCAAAACTAGAAGTGATATAAGGATCACGTCTATAATGATTCTTGGTTTAATATTCATTCATTTCACTTAGGTAATTATCTTTAATTACTAACAATATATCCCGTAAATATACTGAGATTAAAGCTCTTAACGTAAAATTGCCATATCTTTAAGAAAAGTCGCATTTAATTAAAGTTTTCATAAAGAATAATAAGATGCCTATCCATTTGTATTGGGGAGAAGATGATTTTGCGATCGCGCAATCGATAACCAAGCTACAAGCAGAACTACTCGATCCCGACTGGTTACAATTCAATTATCATCAATTTTCGGGAGAGCTAACCGAGAATACCATATCCGCTTTAAATGAGTCGATGACTCCTGTTTTTGGCATGGGACAAAAATTAGTTTTGCTAGCTAACACGACAATTATGCAGCAATGCTCCAAAGACTTACTAATAGAGTTAGAGCGTACTTTGCCAGTAATCCCTGAGAATTGTTATCTGCTTTTGACTACCACTAAAAAACCTGATGGCAGACTTAAATCAACCAAATTAGTGCAGAAATATGCCGAAGTAACAGAATTTAGTTTAATTCCCTATTGGGATACTAAAAAACTAAGTCAAAAGGTCAAACAATTGGCAACGGAAATAGATGTTAAGTTGACTGCTTCTGCCATAGAATTACTGGTAGAATCCGTAGGCAATAATACCAGGTTGCTATGGAATGAATTAGAAAAATTAAGCGTTCATTATCATAGTTCTAATTCCATAATAGATCGGGATTTAGTAGCAACTTTAGTCACTTGTAATACTCAAAATAGCTTGCAACTTGCAGCAGCAATTAGAGATGGAAAAACCGATCTAGCTCTAAATCTAATCAATGATTTACTAAACCATAATGAACCACCTTTAAGAATAGTTGCTAGTTTAGTCAAACAGTTTCGGACTTGGGCAATAATTAAATCTGCCATGGAAGGGGGAGAAAGAGATCATAGCGCGATCGCAAAAGCAGCAGAAATACTTAATCCCTACCGTGTCAAGTATTTAATTCAGGAAATAAAATCTGTTAATTCCCAGAAATTAATCTCAATTTTACCTCTACTTCTGGAATTGGAATATGGTTTAAAACGAGGTGTAGATAGTCTGACAATAATGCAAACTCAAGCGATCAAAATGTGTAGTTTATGAGCTAATACTAATTATATTTATGACTCCAGTATTGATTTTGAATTGTCTGTGTGGATATATAACCCAATAAACCAAAAGCTGATTGTCAGTGAACTTAACCAAGGAATTTGGGATATTTTTGATAGAGAAAAGATCGAAATTCCTTTTCCTCAAAGAGATTCACATATCCGCAATATTGCTTCTGGAAAGCAATTGCTACCATTAAATAGAAAGTCTGAATGAATCAAAGAGTTTGGCTGATTGGAGGAACCAAAGATAGTGTTTTAATCGCTGATAGAATATCTACCCTTCCAGTGTCACTGATTGTTACAGTAGCGACACCAGAAGCGATGCATCTTTATGATTCTCAAATAAATACCTTTGTTGGCTGCATGAATCAAGAAGATATGATGCAGTTTTGTATCACTCAAAGTATTGCAACTATTATTGATGCTTCCCATCCTTTCGCTGTGGAAGTTTCTCAAAATGCGATCGCAACTGCTGCTAATTTAGCACTTCCTTATCTACGTTACGAAAGAGATAATTGCGAGCTATCAGTGTCAGATTCTCTGATAGTTTTAGACAGTTTTGAAACTCTACTACAGGGAGACTATTTACTACGAAAAAGAGTCTTACTAACAGTAGGCTGTAAAGTATTGCCTCTATTTCGCTCTTTTCATGATAAATCTACTTTATTTGCTAGGGTCTTACCCAAGTTAAATTCTTTACAAACTGCTTTGGATGCGGGTTTTACTAGCGATCGCATCATAGCTTTAAGACCACCTATTAGTCCAGAATTAGAAATAGCTTTATGGCGACAGTGGCGTATGTCTCTGGTTGTAACTAAAGCTTCTGGGAAACCAGGAGGAGAAGATATTAAACAACAAGTAGCAAATAAATTAGGTATTCCTTTAATTGCGATCGCACGTCCGACTATTTGCTATCCTCGACAAACTTCTTGTTTAGAAGAAATAGTAATATTTTTAAATAAACATTAAATAAATATCCTCAAGACTTTATATTAAAATACTCTCTAGTTGCTCCAGAATCTTCTAATATCTCCATAATTTCTAAATAGGATTTGCTGGAAAACTTTGAACCATTGGGCTAAAGAAGGTTACAGCCATTCTGGTGCGACGAAAAAGTTAGGTTGAGGGTAGGGTGTTGATTCTGTAGCCAGCGATCGCAAAATAATTCATGCAAATTTCTTGTTAAAAACTTGAGGGTAAAAAATTAGGGATTGATTAATGGAAATGACTGCTATAATTGGAGTTTAATAAAATTTATACTCCCTCTCAATTTTAATAGTGAATGAAAGGTTATAAAACTACTGACACTCGTTTAGTCAACCTATTTAAAGATGCTAGAGAAAAATGGAGACAACGGGCTTTATCAAAACAG
>JASJDF010000363.1 GCA_030065715.1 Xenococcaceae cyanobacterium MO_188.B19
TGTGCAACATTTAACCTTATCAAAGCTGTATATCGCTTATCAAATGTATAGCATTACCAGAAATGGTAAAGGCAGTTGCCTGCAAAGCACGAATCATAATGTTTCGTGCGCCATTTAAGTCTCGCCCAGACTGATATTGACAATTAGGGCATTTGAAGGATTTTGACGAGCCTAATTTTTCGTGAATAGTTCCACATTCAGGACAAGTTTTGGAGGTATAAGATTCGTTGCATCTAACCACTAAACAATTTTTTCTTTTTGCCATTTGAGTAAGATGTCGAGCAAATTTATAGAAAGAAAAACTCAGCATATTTCTGGCTGTTTTCGACTTAATTCTTCTTGTTTGCTTCAATACCATTTGACTAGATTCAAATGTTGGTAAAAAAATTACTTTGTAGTTATTGACTAAAAAAGAGGCTACTTTATTGTGTAAATCTTTAATCAGATTGCGAATCTTTTCTCTAATCCTATTAGCAGCAGTACGTTGCTTGTATCTTTGACGCTTTGATAAAGATAAAGATATTTGGCTCGTTAATTGGTCAAGATGCGAACATAATCGATTGATTCGTCCGATGTCTTTCTTGCCCACTTCTAAAACCGTTTCTCCATCGTATCCCGTTAAAAAAGTTCTAATTCCAGGGTCTAGAGCAATTACTTTTTCTTGAAGACTGGGCTTTTCTTCGACGTATTCAGGGAAGCAACCATACCATTTACCTTTCTGATAAACCAACTGAGTCCCATAACGGCTAGAGCGCGGAACTATTTGTTTGGAATCAAAAGATAAATTTTTAGTAGTTCTTTGATACCAAGTCCCATGTTTATAGTTTCCTACTTTGAACTTAATTACTTGAGAATAAGCCCGACAAGATTTAAAGTTCCCATCACCACCATTGTTGATGGCTTGTTTGTATGCATCTACTGCATCAGCTACGGCTTCTTGTAATTGATGCCCTGGCAATTGTTTGACCCACTCTGGACGCTCTGATTTTCTAGCGACAGATTGCCAAGTATAAATACTTTTTTTGCTTCCAGATTTTAACTGAGCCATCGTCCAATTGTATATCCAGCGATAAGCAGCTAACCATTGTTTCCAAATGCGATGCAGTTCTTTACAGGGATATACCCTGATTTTCCTGACACTGTTGGGTGTTAACTTTTTCGTCTGGTGGCGCGGTTGCTTCTTGTATGTTTTTTTGCACTTGGGTTCTGTATTTTCGCAGTCCGTATAGCCTAGAACTGAAGCAATGGAGGATGGCGAGGATATCTTCAACGAGTTCTTGCTCTGGAGAGAGTTGGCGCTCATTGAGAACCAAGAGTTTGCATTCACCTTGTTGACATAACCACTCAATGAGAGGAAATCCGAATCTAACGAGTCTATCACTATAGGCGACGACAAGCATTGAGATATCGCTTTTGTATATTCGTTCCAAAATAGAGAGCAATCTTCTCCGTTTAAAATTGAGTCCGCTTCCAATTTCTTTAACCAACTCCCCTTCTGGGTATTTTGATTGTAGAAATTCAACTTGTCGCTCAAGGTCATCTTTTTGGGAGTTGCTAGAGACTCTTGCATACAGCACAATCGGCTTTTCGTCCTTTTCGTACTCTTCAATACAGAATCTTCTTTGTCCTCCTGGAGTTCTAATCGATCTAATTTTTCCTTCTTTGTCCCAACGTCTGAGTGTGCTGATAGCAACTCCCAGCCGTTGGGAGGCTTCTTTTGGGGTAACATATTTCACGACAAAACCTACTTATATATTACTAAGATACCAAATATAAGTAGGTTTGATAGGGTTTAATAAGATAATTCTCTATTTAATCAAGCTCCCTTCTTACTTTGATACTGCCTTAGGGATTAGCCAATAAGAATTTTTACCAAATAGTTTTAAAAGTGCCAAATTCGTATTTACTTACCACGCCCTTCGGGCTGAAGTCAGAAGTCAGAAGTCAGAAATAAACAGCCCGAAGTTGGTTTAAAGCCTCTTCATTCATGAAGAAGAAAATAAAAATATTAATCAATTTTTGAATCCTCTCCCTTTAGGGAGATGGTATAACTTCTGACTTCTGATTTCATATTTCTGACTTCGTGAAAAATTACATCCGCGCTAAAGCAGAGATTTTAGATACCATCTCTGGCTTTAACTGTTTCAGTTCATCAAGATTTAGCCAGCCTTCTTTAACTAATCTGGCAAAATCAAACACAATAGTAGAACTGTTGTAGGCATATTTACCATCTATTTCATGTCTTTTAGTACTTAACAGATCATGTAAGTACCATAAATCTTGAAGCTCCTTAATTGAACTAGCACGCTCTCTAATAGCAGTAATTAAAGCAGAAGTTTCTCGTTGGTAGGCAGTGTTCAAAGCTTGCTTGGCTATTTTTTCTTGTTTTTCGGAGTATGTTACTTCATTAGTCTTTAACATCAATACCAAAATCTTAATTTAATATACGTATTTTGTAATACATATAATATCATCTAATTGGTATTATAAGATAAAATTAATATTAAAAATATGATCATAACAAAATAAATTAATCGCCTTAAAGTTTAAGGCGATCAACTTGAGATATTCAACCCAATTACGAGCAATTGATTAAAACTCAAACTTTGCCGTAATCAATAGTTCTAGTGGTTAGGTTTAAAAATCTTTTTTAACGCGCTAAATTTAGTAACTCTTTAGGAGATGCTAATAAATCGATCGCGACAAAGAAAATTTTGTTCTCAGAGTTAAGTAAGAATCTCCAAGACATATTCATTCCTACACCAGCACCAAACCAAGGAGTTTGGACTTTACCTGTAACTTTGATCTGAGTAAATCCATCTTCAGCAGGCTCAGAAACACCTCGTTCTGGAGCTAACTTAAGATTGGGACATTCTTCTTTGAAAAATTTGAGTACTGCCTCTTGACCAACGATGGGTCTTTTGAAGGGAGGTTGTAGCGCACCATCAGGGGCAAACAGTTTAATTAATTCATCAAAATCGTTAGCGTTCAACAAATTCATGTAGCTTAGTACTGTAGGATTGGTAACGCCCTCGATACTGACTTTAGTTCGTTTCGATATTTCTGTAGGAGGAGCTACTGGTTCACTGATTCTTTTGAAGTTGCTCATCTTAGCGGGATCAAATCCCATGTCAACTACAGTATTACGTAGTACAGTAATTTGTTGTCCTGAATCTAACCCGATCAGGCTGTTGAGTACGGCAGAAGCGTTGGCAGAAAGCTTATATCCTTCGGGAATAGGTGCAACAATACCTTGTTCCATCCATTCCCCCAGTTTATACCAAAAACCAAGTTTGATGTTAGGAGTCCAAGTAGCATAAGTGCGACAAATGGGTGTATCAGCGCGGTTAGCGAGATCGCACATTACTTGAGATTGTTCTTGGAACCCCATTGCCTTAATTTGGTTGAGAGTAGGCTCGGCAAATTGCATATTGGCTGCTCCAGGCGCAGCTACGGTAACAGTTTTACCCATCTCCAAGTAAGCGAACCAAATCCACGCCAGTTGGTCTTCTGCACTAAGCTGGTTGAATCTGGCGGTTAATGCTGGTACTGCATCCGCATATAGAGTATTTGGGAATATGTTACGGGCTGAATCAATAGTAAATGACACAGATGTTCCTCCGTTAGGTTGTTTTACCGTCTAAAAACACTTTATGCTTAAACTGCTAGGTGTCCTGTGAATAAATGTAACAAGATAAAAAGAAATATTGCAAGAACTTGACAAAAATAATAAGTAGTAAAATCCGTATTGACGAAGAGAAGGGTTTTAGGGTGTAGAGCCTTTCTAATCAATATGTTGACAATCTTTATAGGGCGAGTGGGAATACCCTCATCCATAAATGGATGAGGAATGAGAACGAGCGCGATAACCTATCGGTTAGCTGGGCAAGCATTTTTGATACAGAATGTTCACACAGCAAAGGTTTAACATTGTTGTACTATATTTTTGTAGACAAAAACCAAGTCTGCATTCAGTACCTCGAAAACTAAAGATAGATGGTTCTGTTCAGGAGAGCTTGAGCAGGTAAAATCTTTAAGCCATGAAGTTAAATCAGATTTTCTGATGCCGTACCGATGGGCTATCGGGAACGGGCTACCTGCAACGGTAGCAAAAAGCTTGTGGATCGATCTCTGTTGGGGGATTGTTTTCAACATTGACGAGCGACCCTGCTGAGTTTTACTCAGCAAAGGAACGCGCGAGTTTGTTGTTCTTGTCTAGATATGTCGGGATAAAGCAAGAAGCCTCTATGCCTTTTAGGCTAGAGGTGTGACACAGGGTTGTATTTAAGCATTGTCTAAGAAAATTGTTTTAGTATACTTAGTCCCTAATTACCAATTTCATTAAATGATCAACAGCTTGTTTTCTCCTCCCCTATTACTCAATAGTGGTCTATTGATGACCCTTTATGCTGCATTTCGCTCTAGCAAAACTTGGAAAACAACTCTAATTGAGGCAGAGCCAAAATATAAACCAGTAATATTTACCAAGGGAGAAGTACCAATATTTGGTTGGATGGCAATTCCTGATAATCCTAAGGGGACAATTATTGGGACTTATGGAATTACTGGAAGTTTAGATAATCAGTGGTTGCTTCAGATATTAGGAAGAAAAGCATATCATCAAAATTATGCTGTGGTTTTGTTTGATTGGCGCGCTCATGGCGAATCAGCTAAATTGTCTTCTTGTCTAACATCAGACGGGATTAATGAAGGAAAAGATTTTGTCAGTATTGCTGGGGAAAGTAAAGGGATGGGATGTCCTGCACCTTTTTGGTTTACAGGCTATTCTTTGGGGGGGCAATTGGCTTTGTGGGGGGTTCATTATTCCCAGTTTCTAGAAGTAGATGGTTTGCAGTCTTCTGATGTAGCAGGAGGTGCGGTAATTTGCCCCAATTTAGATTCTAATCGCTCTTTACCCTATTTAATGGCACATCCTTCTGGAAAATACATCGAACAAGCGATCGCGAAATCTTTGAAAAAACTTGCCCTTCAACTTCATTCCTATCATCCCCAAGACATCGACTTAGAAGCTATTGAAGGAGCCAATACAATCTGGGATTTTGATCGGGAGTTAGTGATTCCCCGATTGGGTATCCCCTCCGTGGAGGAATATTTTACCCTTAGTAGTCCCTTGCGGATTTTACCGAAAATTAATAAGCCTACCCTAATTCTCTATGCAGAAGATGACCCTATGTTCGCTCCCAGTATTATTCCCGATCTCAAAGCAGTGGCTCATACTAATCAATCAATAGATTTAATCTTGACCAAATCGGGGGGTCATGTTGGGTATATCAGTAGTTTAGACTGTCAAAATGTTAACCGCGATCGCGACTGTTGGTGGGCATGGAATCGCATTTTAGACTATATTAATCGGTAGAGTAAGCAATGCTGACCCTAGGAAAAAACCATTTTAACTAAGAACCGAAAGTAAAGCCTCTCCCATTGCTTTACATCCCACAGCTTTCATCCCTTCAGACATAATATCTCCTGTACGATATCCAGCATCCAAAACCTTAGTTACAGCATCTTCTATCTGTGTAGCTGCTTCAGGTTCATTCAAGCCATAGCGTAACATCATCGCAGCACTAAGTACTTGTGCGAGGGGATTGGCTTTGTCTTGTCCTGCAATATCTGGTGCTGAACCATGTACGGGTTCATAGACTCCAGGACCATCTGCACTAAGACTAGCAGAAGGTAACATACCGATACTACCTGTGAGCATAGCAGCAGCATCAGAGAGAATATCGCCAAAAAGATTACCCGTCACAATAGTGTCAAATTGCTTAGGAGCGCGAACTAGCTGCATTGCTGCATTATCCACATACAGATGACTTAGTTCTACATCAGGATAATTTTCTGCCATTGCTGTGACGCGATCGCGCCATAATTGGGAGACATCCAAGACATTAGCCTTATCTACAGAGCAAAGTCTTCCTTG
>JASJDF010000364.1 GCA_030065715.1 Xenococcaceae cyanobacterium MO_188.B19
AACTAGAATTAGAGTCAGTTGTTAATGATCGAGTTGCACTGTGGAGGTTACGCCAATCAAATCCTCTCAGAAATAGTTCGGGAGGAAGAAAAAAGTTAGATGTAGAAGAAGCTAGAGGCTTAGTATTAATTATCTGTCATTTGGCAAAAGAAGAAGGGGAATTACTCCGTCGTGCTGTTAGTCTTTTGGAACAAGTCACACAACAAAATAAACCGCCTCATCAGACTTCTTTATTAGGAGACTATTTAGATAAGTTTACTAATCTTTATCAAGAAAGAATGATTGAATCTATAGATAGTAAGCCTCTTAGTTTACAAGATATTGCTTTAAAAATTCTAATTGATTTATTGTTTTACAGCGGAACTAATGGTCATAGATTACTTTGGTTAGCAATTTTAGAACGTTCTTAATTATGCAGTGTATTATAAATAGTAATTAATATGATATCTTCTTCTCATTCTGTAATTCATCGTCTTACCCCTCCCACTTGTACTTTAGAAATTTGGGGTAAACAATCACCTTTATCTAAGTGGAGTAAAAAAGAAATAGTTAAGGATATTCACTTTAAACTTAGTTTTGATGCGCCGACTCTTTTAGAAGAACAAAAAGTCAGTATTACAGGGGATCGAGTTCAGCTAGAAGCTATCTATGAAGGAGTAATAATTTATGTACAAAAGTTTTTAAAGCAGTCTTTTCCTATAGAATCTTTCCCTAATAATACTGTTACCAACGCTTCGGATAATAATTCTATTTATTTGAAAGCTAAAGGACTAGTTAATCATGAATTATTTATTCCAAATTTAGAAAATAGCCCAATAAATTTAACTACAGTTCAACTATTTGATTTAGTTACTGCTTTAGAAGAGTACAAAACCAAAATAGGAGCTTTACCAGGTAATACTAAATCAAAGAAAGTTATTCCTCTTTGGTTCAAAGGAATAGCAGGATTAGCTCTAGCAGTAGGATTATCAACGGCAGGAATAAAATTAGTCCAAAAACAAGCTAGCGAATCGGAATCTATTGCATCAGTACAAGAATCTGATACTCAGAATAATCAATCTAAGTTTGATGATGTTGTTCCACCTGAAATACCTCAAACAACAACTAAAATAAATCCCGAAATTAAAGTAACTGAACCCTTATCTTCTGCGGAAAAATTACCTCCACCACCTGCTGTAGATGCACCAAAGCCACCACCTAATATTCCCGATCCTGCTAAATACCCTATTCCAGAAGGAAATTTAGTAATTCCTCCTCCCGTCCGTAAACCAATTGCAACTAAGCCTAAATCTCCAGAAAAATCTCAAACCAATAGTGATTCTTCTCAAATAGAATCTAAAATTAAAGTTCCTCAAGAAACAGAAAAAAAAGAGACTATTGCTAATAATGTAGAAATTAATCTTGAAACTGCAAATAGTCGTTCTCAAATAGCAATTAATAGTAATGATACTCCTGCCAGATCACAAGAGTCTCTTAATGATGATTCATTATTAGCAGGTAAAAATAACCGTGATGTAGGAACTTCTGCTTATAATCAAGTAAAAGAAGTTAAAGCTTACTTCCAACAAACTTGGCAACCTCCCAAAGAATTGAAACAAACTTTAGAATATCGTTTAATCATTAATGCTAATGGTTCAATTAAAAGAATAATTCCCATTGGGACAGTTTCAGAAATTTTTATTGATCGCACCAATATTCCTTTGATGGGAGAAAAGTTTGTATCTCCCTTAAAAAATCAATCTCAAGCTACTGTTAGGTTATTCTTAAGTCCTGATGGAGATGTGACTACAATTTTAGAATAGAAATTCAAATATTAGTTTTATTTTCATTTTTAATATAGACTATTCCTGGTTAGTCTGGAATTATTGATTGAGTAGATAACTATGAAAAAAGTTCTAGTAACTGGTGCAACAGGGAAAACAGGTTCATTGGTATTAAAAAAACTCCTTCAACGGAGCGATCAATTTAATACAATTGGTTTTGCTAGAAGTAGAGAGAAAGTTCAAGAATTATTTGATTCAACAGAAAATTTTGTTATCGGAGATATTAAAGATCAAGCTATTTTAGAATCTGCTCTAAAAGGTTGTGATAGTTTAGTAATTCTAACTAGTGCTATTCCTAGGATGAAAGCACCACCCCAACCAGGAAAAAGACCAGAATTTGACTTTGCTCCCGATAGTTATCCAGAAGTTATAGATTGGTTGGGACAAAAAAATCAGATTGATGCTGCAAAAAAAGCCCAAGTTAAACAAATAGTATTAGTAGGTTCTATGGGAGGGACAAATCCTAATCATCCTCTTAATAGTTTGGGTAATGGTAATATTTTAATTTGGAAACGGAAAGCAGAAGCTTATTTAATTGATTCTGGTATTAATTACACCATAATTAGAGCAGGAGGTTTATTAGATGAACCAGGAGGAAAAAGAGAGCTTTTAGTAGGAAAAGATGATAAGTTACTCACTAATCCACCTAATGGAATTAAGACTAGTATTCCTAGAGCAGATGTAGCAGAATTGGTAGTGCAAGCCTTAACTTGTGATGAGGCAATTAATAAAGCTTTTGATGTAATTTCTAAACCAGAAGATGATCCTTCCGCAGTTATTACTTCTGATTTTAAAAACTTATTCTCTCAAACTACTTCTGGTCTTTAAAAACCATAGAAATAAAAGTTTAAAATAGCTGATGGGCTAAAACCTGATACAAGATAAGTAGAGTTTGCGTAAGGAGACTCTAAAAATAAATTTATGCAAATAGAAAAGCTAAAAGCATACCGTCAAGATATATTGACCATTGCAGAACGTTATCATGCTCCTAATATTAGAGTATTTGGTTCGGTAGCAAGAGGAGAAGCAACAGAAGATAGTGATATTGATTTTCTTATTGATGTTTCTCCAGAACAAACTCTTTTTGACTTAATTCGCCTAACTCGATCTCTGTCTGAGTTGCTAGGATGTAAGGCTGATGTTGCTCAAAGTACAGTACTTCATCCTAGAATTCGTAGGGAAGTATTAAGAGAGGCTATTGCTTTAGAATTACTATAAATTATGAATTCAACCAGAAGGTGATTTAGTAGCGTTGAAATCTGAGTTCTGGGTAAGTTTTCTAATCGCAAAACGCCACAATGGGTTCTTTGTTGTAGCCAAATTATTTGTTCAAAGTCGGAATCAGTTGTAATAAGGATCCGTTTTTCTCTAACAGCCCAATCTAAAATTGCACTATTCAGTCATTTTTGCATCTACATCACCTACGCAAGCAATATCATGACTTAGATCTAATAATAATTTTGATAAAGAGCCACTTGCGTTTACATCTAATAAAAATCTCATGGTTAGGAAACTGCGACTCGTTCAAATACGTCCTCATTTTCTACTAGACGATAAGCATAGAGTAATGCTGCATGAATATCAGCTAATTCCAAATCTGGATAGTCTTCTAAAATTTCTTCTGTTGTCGCTCCTTTTGCTAATAGTTCTAAAATCATTGCTACTGAAATTCTTAACCCGCGAATAATCGGTTTTCCTCCTAATATTTCAGGATTGAATGTAATTCTAGCTGTTAAGGCTTGATTTATATTTGACATAATTAAGCTCCACTTTTAATTGTTAATTATCAACTCTGACTCTAGCTTTTTTAGTTCCCGATCTAAAACTACCAATCTCTATATAATATTTTTGCTATATCTCTCAATATACAGATAAACGATCGCCATATAGCCGATCGTTCTAAAAATAATCATATCTAGATAATCAAAGGTTCTTTTGCTGGTAAGGTAGAGAACGGACTGTTTACTAATGCCTTATTGTTTATGGATAACTCTGCCGTATCTCAAGAAGAAATAGTTGCTGCGCTAGAAACTCCCGTTGATTTTAATTTCGATCTTCCCGATCCTGAAGATGAAGCCATAGAAGAGTTGGATTTTCAGCAACAATTAGACGCGGTATGGCTAGTCTGCGATCGCTTTGACCTCCAAACTGATATTTGGCGTGGTAGAATTCTTAGGGCTGTTCGCGATCGCGAAAAGAAAGGCGGAGAAGGTAGAGGTTCAGGTTTTCTCAATTGGCTGAAAAATCGCGAAATTACTAAGTCTCAAGCCTATGCTCTGATTCAATTAGCTAATAGTGCAGATACTTTGTTAGCGGAAGGACAATTAGACCCAGGTAGTATTAATAATTTTAGTAAGAGAGCTTTTGTCGAAACAGCTAAAGCCGATCCAGAAGTACAAAAGTTAGTCAGTGAAGCTGCTCAAAAAGGCGATCGCATTACCAGAAGGGAAGTGAAACAGCTGTCCGATGAGTGGACAGCTATGACTTCAGAATTATTACCCGAAGAAGTGAAAGAAAAAGCAGCAGCAGGAGCATTACCACCGCGTCATCTTGCGCCTTTGGTCAAAGAATTAGAAAAATTACCTAATCTCCATCTAGAAGGAATTACCAAAGAAGTTGCCGAGAATCCCGATATTGATACGGTTAAGTTGATGACTTCTGAAGCCCGAAACTTGGCAAAGTACCTCGATTCTGCTGCTCAAGTCCAAACTATTAGAGATGGTCAAGTTGACATGGAACTAGCTTTAGAAGAAGCTATGCGTTTAGACTGTGTGAATACTGCTGCGGATTTAGTCAAGCAAGCCACTAATCTAGAACAAATTGTCGGAAAACTCTATACTACTTGGAAACGGATGAGTAATGTAGCAGACCGTTTATATGTAGAAACTGGTGCTTCTAATCCTCACTTGCGATCGCTTTTAAACTGTTTAGAAAGTCTTACCAATGACACCATTGAAGTTAAGTTAGACGATGGTGGAGAGAAAATGGTTAGGTTAAGAATAATGAGTGAAGGCAATACTATTTCTGAAAATTAATAAAAAGAAAGAAAAAAACCTTAAAGGTAAATATTTTTCCTATGACCAATAGCGACCACTAACACGACTAATCGGTTCTCTTGTATTTGGCATAGGATTCGATAATCACCAACTCTATAACGCCATAGTCCTGATTTATTCCCCTTTAATGGCTTTCCAAATTGATAGGGATTTTGATCTACTAAAACTCGCTCCTCAAGATAATTTACTATTCTTTGACGAGCAGATTTATCAAGTTTCTTTGCGTCTTTAAGAGCTTTTCTTTCCCATTCAATTATCCACATCAAGGATCCTCTTTGCTTCTTCCATTGAAACTCTTCCTTCAGAGTTTTCAATGCGATCAATTGCAAGATATGTATCTTCCATATCTTCCAGATATTGAGCTATAGCACGTTTGACGTAAAAGCTTTTTGAGCGACCTGTTCGAGTTGCAAGATCTGCAAGACGCTGATGTAGTTCTTTGTTAAGCCTCACAGCAATTGATTCAGATTCCATAAAGCGACTCCTTACAAAATCAAGTTGTTATACAAGTATAACAAGTATTACTCGTAGTTCATATCGGGTGTTTCAGCACCAATAACTTTTTCGCCTTGTTTTTCTTTAGCAGCTAATTCTAAATTTAGTTCTAATAATTTGCTGAGAATATCATCATCTAATTTAAAGTTATAAGCTTGCATTACTAGCTGATCTAGCTGTTGGTGAAGTTTATAAAGTTGACTTGCTGGTTCGTGGAAGTATTCGTTGTATAGTTGAGTAATGCCCCATTGTTTTTTCTCCATCTGTTGCGATCTATATTGATGTAATTCTAGGGTTTTATCGCGGATTTTTTGAATAATTTTAGTATCCGCCGATTGAGGAAAAGGAAATGTTTCAAAACACGTCTTATGAGTATAAGCAATATCTGCTTTTAATGTAGATTTTTGTGCTTCCATCCATACACGATGAATATTAGACAATTGTC
>JASJDF010000365.1 GCA_030065715.1 Xenococcaceae cyanobacterium MO_188.B19
ATTACGGGTTTCAATTTCATCCCAAAGCATTTCATCGGTATTTTCCCCTTCTACTTCTTCTACAGCTTGGAGAATTTCTAAAGTATCGGCTTTGAGCAATACTAACATTGAAGCCCACAAAAAGGCTTGACCTGATTGGGGTAAATCCGCTTCTTGGGTTGGAGGAGGTGCTGTACCTGTTAAGCCTAATTCTGTCAAAAACCGATCTATTACTTGAATCACAGGTACATCCCAAGGGTCGATTTCTCCCCTTTCGGCGGAATCAATAAGATTAGCAATTGCTTTTTGGGCTGGAGGAATGGGCATTATTGAAGATAATTAGGAGAAGTTAACTAGAAGTATATTCAATACGCTTTGGTTATAGTCAAAAATTTTATTATGATCAACCATCTGAGTTATTATTCTTACTTTTTGGTATTATAAAGAATAATGCTAAAATGTAAGAAAAGTGGCAGCTAAAATTACAATTAATCTAGAAGACCGCGCCTATAATTTTTTGCAGAAAGTCACAGATAACCGCAGTTCCTATATTAATAGTTTGCTATTACAGAAAGAACGGGAACAACTAGAAGCAGAATTGAGACAGGCATACAAGGAGCAGAATCAAGACCCCGAATTTAAGCAAGCTATAAAAGACTGGGATATAACCGTGGGAGATGGTTTGGGTGAAGTATAAGCGAGGAGAAATTTGGTGGGTAAATCTTGACCCTACCTTGGGCAAGGAAGCCAAGAAAATAAGAGCTTGTTTAATCATTCAAAATGACATTGGTAATGAAGAAAGTGATATGACCACAATAGTTCCTTTCTTAAGTCCCAAAAAATATCCTTTTGTAGTCAATGTAAAGCCTAGTGAACTAAATCAGTTGGACAAAGAAAGAGGACTACATTTTAATCAAGTTAGATCAATTGATTCTTCTCGCTTAAAATCAAAACTTGGTACTTTAGAAGATGATTACTTCATCTTAATTAAAAGAGCTTTAGATATACAATTTGGATTTTATTAATGTTCTAAAGTACTCTTAATGGCTTCTATACTAACTCTTTTAAATTAATCTGTTGCTCAATCTCAGAATTAAGTAATATCCAAGCCTCGCAGTTAATCGGATTTTTAGACCAAGAATTAAAGGAATTACCAGATAATCGAAAAGGAGATAAGTTTAACTATTTGCTAAAAAAATCAAAAAAACGAATAATTTATAGGATAATTCACTTATAAAACAATTGAACATTACATAATGACTTTTTCTCACTCCCCCCTATTATCTTGGTTGCGTCACCAGAAAAAAGCTGTTCGTTGGCTAGTGTTAATGGTTTTTACGATGACACTATGCCTTGTTTTAGCACCGAATCGAGTTGTAACAGCTACTATGAACTCTTCACAAGCTCAAAACTTAAATTTAGTAGCTGGGTTAGTGGAAAAGAGCCGTATTTTATATGAAGCAGAAAACTACAGTGCAGCTATTGAAATTCTGCAACAGGCTTTGGTTGAATATCAAGAACAAAGGGATGAGTTGCGTCAAGCGATGGTGTTGAGTAATCTGGCTTTAGCTTATCAACAGTTGGGTGAATGGGAACAAGTTAGTATTTATGTAGAGCAAAGTTTAAAAAAGCTAAAGAATATACCAGAAAATGCTCAAAAAAGCTTAATTTTAGCTCAAACACTGGATATTAAGGGGAAATTGCAATTCGTTCGAGGTAATGGTGATGTAGCTGCTAAAACTTGGCAACAAGCAACGGCAATTTATCGGGAAATGGGTCAAGAACAGGGAGTTATTCGCACTCGCCTCAATCAAGCCCAAGCTCTCCAAGCTTCTGGTTATTATCGTCGTAGTGTGAAGGTTTTAGAGCAATTAGAAACTTCTCTACCAGATTTGCCAGATTCTACTGCTAAAGCAGTGGGATTTCGTTCTTTAGGCAATGCCCTATTACTTTTAGGAGATACGGAAAGAGCCAAAACAGCCTTAGAAACTAGTTTAGCAATTGGAAAAAGTTTAAAATCGACCCCAGATATCAGTTCAGCTTTATTTAGTTTGGGAAATTTAGAGAGAGGGCTACTAGAATACGATCAAGCAATAGAATATTATCAACAAGCTGCAAGGGTATCTAACAATCCCAGTCAAAAAATCAAAGCTCAACTCAACCACCTCAGTCTGTTAAGGGAAACTAAAAACTTTTCAGCTATTTTGCCTCTGTTAACAGAAATTGAGTCTGAGATTACAGAATTACCCCTGACCCATGAAGCAATCTATGGGAAAATTAATTACGCTCAAAATCTAATTAAACTCACAGAAGCCAAGTTTTCTCCTTTATCCAAGTCTCAAATCAAAAGTCTCTCACAGAATATAGTCAAACAAGCGCAACAATTGTCAGACCAACCAGCAGAAGCTTATGGTTTGATTAATTTAGGAAGATTCTACGAATTAGATAATCAGTTAATATCAGCACAAGAAGTAACCCAACAAGCTGCAATTATTGCTCAAAATATTAATGTCAGGGATATCTCCTATCAAGCACAATGGCAATTGGGAAGATTATTAGCAGCTCAACAACAAGATAAACTGGCTATTGCTTCTTATAGACAAGCTGTTGCAACTATACAGTCTCTACGCAGTGATTTAGTTGCTATCAATTCAGAAACCCAGTTTACTTTTACCGAAAATATCGAGCCTATTTATCGCGAATACGTCAGTTTACTACTAAAATACCCAGATTCAAGCGAAAATAACTTAATTGCTGCCCGTGAAGCTCTTGATTCTCTACAATTAGCGGAATTAGAAAACTTTTTTCATGCTACTTGCTTGGATGCTCAACCAGTGGTTATTGATGAAATTACCGACAGAGATGATCCTACCGCAGCCATTATTTACCCAATTGTTTTAGATGATCGTTTTGAAATTATTCTCAAACTTCCTCAAGAAAAACTCCGTCATTACACCATACCAATCAACAATTCTCAGAGAGTAGAGCGCACCTTAGAGAGATTGAGCCAATCTCTAACCCAACGCAACAGCAATGAAACCCTAGCTCTATCAGAACAAGTATATAAATGGCTAATTCAACCTGCGGAGAATGACTTAGCTAAGAGCAATATTAAAACTCTAGTATTTGTCTTGGATAGTCCTTTACGTAATATCCCCATGTCCGTATTATATGATGGACAACAGTATTTAATTGAAAAATATGCGATCGCGTTAGCTCCTGGATTACAGTTAGTTAGTCCTCGTCCTATCGCCCAACAACAGCTTAAAGCTCTTACCGCAGGATTAACTGAAGCTCGTGGTGGTTTTCCCGCTTTAAAGTATGTCGAGAATGAATTAAATACCGTTCAATCCCAAATCCCACAAACTGAATCCCTATTAGATGCTAATTTTACTAGCAACGATTTACAAGCTAAAATTGCTGGTGTTCCTTTCCCTGTAGTCCATTTAGCTACTCATGGTCAATTTAGCTCCCAAGCGGAAAATACCTTTATTTTGACTTGGGATGACCGCATTAATGTAAATCAACTCAATAGTTTACTGAGTAATAGGGATTTAGATAGTCAAGACGCGATCGAACTTTTAGTTCTCAGTGCTTGTGAAACTCTCACAGGAGATAAGAGAGCAGCCCTAGGATTAGCAGGGGTTGCAGTCAGAGCTGGGGCGCGGAGTACCCTAGCAACTCTGTGGCGTGTCAACGACGAAGCTAGTGCCTTGCTAATGGGTCAATTCTATCAAGAGTTGGGCAATCAAACTAATTCCATAACTAAAGCAGAAGCTCTACGCCAAGCGCAGTTAACTTTATTGCACAATCCTCGCTTTAAACGCCCCCATTTCTGGAGTTCTTATGTGCTTTTAGGTAATTGGCTGTAGAAATTTCGATGACCTATTGAGTGACTTTAATATAACTTATGAGAATTTACGAAGTCACAAACTCTTCAATTTTATTTTTATGTGTATTCTGGTGTCTTTTTTGATGCCAATTCCAAGCATGAGTAATAATTTGGCTTAAATCAGAATATTGAGGCTGCCAATCCAGAATTTTTTTTACTAGTCTGCTACTACCTACCAGTATGGGTGGATCTCCTGGGCGACGAGGAGCTTCTAACCGAGGAATTTTAATGCCAGTAACCAATTGTACCGTCTCTATAACTTCTTTGACAGAAAAACCATGACCATTTCCTAAATTAAAGGTTGCTGTATTTCCACCTTGTAAGAGATATTCTAAACCTAATATATGAGCATCAGCTAGATCGCTTACATGAATATAATCTCTCACACAAGTTCCGTCGGCAGTAGGATAGTCTGTGCCAAAAATTTTAATGTAATCTCTTCTTCCTAAAGCAGTTAATAATACTAAAGGAATTAAATGAGTTTCTGGAATATGATCTTCTCCTAATATACCTGTAGGATCGGCACCAGCAGCATTAAAATAACGGAAGATTACTGATTTTAAATCATAAGCTTGATTATAATCATGTAATATTTTTTCTACGGTTAATTTACTCGTGCCATAAGCATTAATCGGATTTTGGGGATGAGTTTCTGCAATAGGCATTGTTTTAGGAATACCATAAGTGGCGCAGGTAGAAGAAAAAACAAAATTCTTCACTCCTGCTGTTAACATAGCATCCAAAAGATTGATAGTTCCTACTACGTTATTACGATAATATTTTTCAGGATTTGTAACAGATTCTCCTACATAAGCATAAGCAGCAAAGTGTATTACAGCAGCAATATTATAAGTCTTAAAAAGCTTTGCTAAAAGAGAGCGATCATTAATATCTCCTACCCATAATTTTGCTTGTAATACCGTAGTAACAATATCTCGATGTCCGTAGACAAGATTATCTAAAATAACAACTTTATAACCTTTACGTTCTAAAGCTAAAACTGCATTAGAACCAATGTAACCTGCTCCTCCTGTGACTAAAATTGTTGTTTTATGTTTTTGATTAGTAGGTATCATATTTTTCAATTAAACGTATGGATAATAAAATTTCAGCTAAAGTTCTTTGTAAAGCGTAATACCAACCAATCCAACCATCTAATATTCCACCTTTAAGAACTAAGCAATAAAAGAAAATAGCAAAAGGAGCAAGAATTTTAGTTTTACGAATTTTATCTCCAAAACTTAGTTGATTATGGGGGGTTTCTAAAAGTTTTTTAACCTCCAAAATCATGTAGTTATCTTGAGATTTTAGCCAGCGATTTAAAGGCTTGCGATCATCATGATGAATATAGGAATTAAGATGACCAGATTTTCCTGTAACAATTACTTGATGAGCATGACCATCATCAACATAATGAGCTTTATCTCTTTTGAATAATACTTGACGACGAGGTAATAAAGTTCCTCTTAATGACTTACCAAAAACACAATATTTAAAGTTAACAAAATAACCATCACATAAGTTTTTTGGAGATAAATAATTTATTTCTGAAATCAATTCTTGAGTAAGAATATAGTCTGCATCCAAAGAAAGTACCCATTCTGAATCTATTTGTTCGAGTCCATAATTACATTGATTGGCAAAAGTGTCGAACTTTCTATAAAAAATTTTTACTTGAGGATAAGATTTTATAATTTCTAAAGTCTCATCTGTACTATAACTATCAATAACAACAATTAGTTTTGCCCAAGTAAGTTTTTCCAAAGTACGTTTTATATTTGGAGCTTCGTTAAACGTAATAATTAAAGGTGTTATTTCTTGAAGAATCATATTTCTATTTACATATTTCAATGATCATTACAGAACCCATGATTTCAGGAAAGTATTTACTCAGTAAATCAAAG
>JASJDF010000366.1 GCA_030065715.1 Xenococcaceae cyanobacterium MO_188.B19
CCAGAATGAATGGTCTAGAATTGCTCTCTAATCATCAGAAAGATGAGAATATGAAAAAACTGCCTGTAGCAATGTTGACTTCTCGCGGTGCTGAAAAACATCGCAAAATAGCTACAGATTTGGGAGCAGAAGCCTATCTGACCAAACCTTATACAGAAAAAGATTTGATGGATGTCGCACAAAGACTAATTGAAGTTAATCGTGCCAACAAAGAAGCAGAGTTAATGGTTGTCAATACCAAAAAAACACTTCACAATCATCCTTCAGAATCAGAATTCAAAGAAAATCCCCTAATTTTAATTATTGATGACTCTGTTACAGTTAGAGAATTATTATCTATGACCTTCAAAAAATCTGGCTATCGGGTAGAACAAGCTAAAGATGGTCAAGAAGCTTTAGATAAGCTTAAAGAAGGATTAAAGTGTGATATTGCCTTCTGTGACATTGAAATGCCTAGAATGAATGGTCTAGAACTGTTGGCTAATCTCCAAAAAGACGAAAAACTATCTCGGCTGCCTGTAGCAATGTTGACCTCTCGTGGCGCACAAAAAATGCGTAACATTGCAGCTAACAGGGGAGCAAAAGGTTATTTTGTTAAACCCTATGTGGAAGAAACCCTACTCGATGCTGCAACTAGAATGATGCGAGGAGAAATGTTAATTGAACACATTGATTTAGATGAATAATCAGTTATCAGTTATCAGTTAACCACTAACCACTAACTACTAACTACTAACCACTAACTCTATAAACCAATATCCCTAAGCATCCGTAAATGTTGAACTATGGGTACAATTGTATTTGCCGCGATCGCACCACTAGCAGCTACCGCAGGTAATCCAATACCAGGAAAAGTAGAATCTCCACAACATAATAAACCAGGTATGGGAGTATTTGCGCCAGGAAACAAGGCTTTTCCAGCTTCGATAGCGGGACCATAAGAGCCTCGATGACGGCGTAAAAAACCCTTGTGGGTCAAAGGAGTACCTACCAGAGTGACTTCACAACGGGAACGAATATCAGGAATAACTCGTTCTAAAGCTTGCCACATAACTTGGGAGCGAGCTTGTTTTTGGGCTTGATATTCGGGACTATTACGTTTCATTCCTGACCAGATTGCGTAAGGTTCATTGCCAGGAGTATAGACATGAATATTGTGTTTTCCCGATGGTGCTAGGCTGGGGTCTAAAACTGAAGGAATTGAAACAACCACTACATTTTGAGGTGCAGTAACTCCTTTTTGCCAATCATTCACTACGATATAGTGGCACTGTAAATCTTCGGGTAATCCAGTAGCATCAATACCCAGATGTAAGTGCATAAAACTCTCACATTCTGGAGTTTCTTTTCTAGCTTCAATCAGCTTACGAGTTACTCTATTATTTGGCAATAGTTTGAGAGTATCCCAAATCGAAGCATTAGAAATTACTGCTTTACTAGCAATCAGTTCTTTTCCTCCCTTTAACCTCACTCCCACTACCCGACTATTTTTCAGGATAATTGATTCTACAGGAGCATTTAACAACAATTTTCCGCCGTATTTCTCCAAACCTCTAACCAAACTATCCACTAGCGCACCACTGCCTCCAATAGGATAATCTAATACTACTCCTGGCTTATACCATTCAGCGAACATAAAAGCCATTTCAGCCCCACTTGTACCACTAGCAGGTAATCCTGATAGTAAAAAGCAGAGTAAATCTAACCAATTACGAATAAACTCATCTTTCACCACTCCATCCATAATGGACTTAAAAGCTCCTGTCAGTCTCAAGATATTAGGAGTATGCCAAACAGTAGCAGGGAGATATTGAGCAATGGACAATATCGCACTAAGATCATATCTAATTGCCAAAGGAGGAATAGCATTAACTGCTGCTGCTAATGGCTCCATTTCCTGTTGTAATCTGCGCCATTCCCTAACTGCGGATTCTCCGCGAATTTGCTCTAAAGTTTTACAAAAGTCATCCGCCCCGACAGTAGTATTAAAGTCTCCTTCTGGCAAAAGACAACCCCAAGTATCGTAATTTACCCAATCTAAATCTTCTTCAATAGCATCTAAAACTTGCTTTAAAGGATTGGTTGAGGGAGTATAAGACATTCCCGAATAGAGGGAAGGACCCGAATCAAACTTATAACCATCTCTAGTAAAACTGTGGGCAGCACCACCCCCAATAGAATGGGCTTCACAGATTGTAACCTCAAAGCCGTACTTAGCTAGTAAAGCACCGCAACATAGACCACCAATACCACTACCAATAATAATTATTTCCATTGTTTTAAAATTTTGATTATAAAAAAAAAAGCCGAATTTACAGATTCAGGTACAATGTGTCAACCAAGTTCACTAACAGTGAAAAGATAATATGAACAAATCACTTAGGTATAGAAGTCATCGAATTTCCCATTACTCTGCTCTGACCTTAGCATTATTGGGAATAGGTTTGCCTTTAGTAGGTTGTCAAAGTGGGGGTGATAATAGCACTTCCACGACAGGCAATGGTACGGGGTTAAAATTAGCAACTCTAGTGCCAGTTACAGGAGATTTATCTTCTATCGGGCAGAATATGCCCGTAGCGGTAAAATTAGCAGTGGATACCATAAATGCTTGTGGTGGTGTGAATGATAATCCTGTGACTTTAGTTCAAGCAGATAGTCAAACCGATCCTAGCGTGGGAAGCACTGCTATGACTCAGTTAACAGAGGTAGATAAGGTAGCTGGAGTAGTAGGAGCTTTTGCCAGTAGTGTTTCTAGTTCCGCGATTGATGTTGCAGTGAGAAATAAGGTGATGATGATTTCTCCTGGTAGTACTAGTCCTGTATTTACTGACCGAGCTAAAAATGGCGAATTTAACGGTTATTGGGCACGTACTGCTCCACCCGATACATATCAAGCTCAAGCATTAGCAGCACTAGCTAATAAGCAGGGATTTAAAAATGTTTCCACTGTAGTTATTAACAATGACTACGGTGTAGGATTTGAAAAACAGTTTGTGGAAGCTTTTGAAAAGCTAAAGGGAAATGTTAAGACTAAAGCTAGTCCAGTTCGTTATGATGCTAAAGCTGCAACTCTAGACACTGAAGCCAAAGCAGCTTTTAGCGGTAAACCAGATGCAGTTGCTGCCGTACTCTATGCTGAAACAGGCAGTGTGTTACTTAAATCGGCTTTTGAACAAGGTTTGAGTGAAGGAGTAACAGTTTTACTTACCGATGGAGTTTACTCAGAAGATTTTATACGACAAGTTGGCAAGACTAAGGACGGTAAATCGATTATTGCTGGAGCTTTAGGCACTGTACCAGGTGCTAGCGGTCAAGCACTAGAAGAATTTACTGCTTTGTGGAAAGAAAAAACTGGCAAGGAAATAACCGCTTTTGTTCCTCATAGTTGGGATGCGGCAGTTTTAATGATGTTAGCTGCCGAAAAAGCTGACGCTAATACGGGGGAAGCAATCAAAGATAATATCTTAGCAGTAGCTAATGCTCCTGGCACAGAAGTAAGCGATCCTTGTAAAGCAATGGAATTAATTCGCCAAGGGGAAGATATTAACTATCAAGGAGCTAGTAGTGATGTAGATATTGATGAAAATGGAGATGTAGTTGGCAGTTATGACGTTTGGGAAGTTGCTGAAGACGGTACTTTGAAGGTAATTGATAAAATTAGCCCTGCCAATTAGCTCGTAATTTTTACCTTCACAGGGGAAATTGCCACCACTAAGAGCAATAAACAACTCTTAATCTTGCAAAGCAACCCTAAATCGCACTAAGCTATATGGGAAAAGGGAAAAAGACATATTACTGCGATCTGTGTCTTTCTAGATATTTAACCCCATTGTTTTCGGGCATTTTTTAATAACCCCACTATGCGATCGCTCTTTGAACAATAAACAACTGTAGATATATATGTTGAAACAAGTTATTGCCAAGATCAAAAATCGTTTTCCTGCACCAGAAGTTCACGCTCATTGTGATGGACCTTGTGGTGTATACGATCCCGCCTCGGCTCGTATTACTGCGGAAGCGGTAGTTTCAATGACTAAAAAAATTCTCGATCTAGAAGTTCCCGATGCTAGCGATAAAGCGGCAACAATAGCATATCAAAATACTCTTTCTCGTTATATTGCGATTAAGGAAGAACAAGCTCAGAAAACCAAGGAAGATTTATTAATTCTTTGGACTGACTATTTCAAACCCGTACATCTAGAAAAATATCCCGATCTTCACGATACTTTCTGGAAAGCTGCCAAACTTTGTTCTGCTTGTAAAGTAGAAGTCAGTGCCGAACATGCTAATGAATTAATGGACGCAGTTCAAAAAATTCATAATATGTTCTGGGCAACTAAAGGAAGAGACGTAAGCTGGTACAAAGCTAGCTAACAATCATTAATTTAATTAAATTATTGCCAAGGTGGATTGACAATTGTTAATCCACCTTTTTTTAGGATTAATCCATACGAGATGCAAACCAAATAGCCCAAATTAAAGTGAGAAGAAACACTATCGTCCCGATAGTATTAGCTAAGGCGTGAAATTCTGCTGTATTAATTAGAGTCATAGTCAGCAATAATACTTGCATTACTCTGTTTTATCATGGACAACTTAAAATAATTTATACTTTTTAGTGTACTTGTACTATTTTATTACCAGCCAAGATCTTTGAAAAAATTGAAATAGTCAAATATATATAGTCGAAGCAAAAGTTAGGATATTGTTTTATCCCCTACTCTAAGTCTGAACATCCTAATTTATTCTGACACTCCTATAAAGTAATTAATTTAAATTAATAATAATTAAAAATCTATATAGAATTAAAAAAAATTAGTTAAATTTGTCAAAATTATCGCAAAATCAAGTAAAAAAGTGAGAAATTAGAGATTGTGTCCGAATCAGCCCTGGATAAACAGTGCCAAAATAGAAATAGCTTAAATTATTGTCAACTAACTACGGCAAACCTTTAGGCTTGCTCAAAGCAAATTAAATAAGTAGAAATTATCATTAGGTGTGTGTGAGGATTTTGTGAAATGCCGAAATTACTTGGGACGCTCGGCATGATTGCCCCTGTTTGTGCTGTTTTATTGTTGTCGATCGCTAGAACTGAAGCAGGAGTAATACCCCAAACTAAAACTTTAGCAGTCAAACAGATAGCTCAATATATACCAAATAAAGAGCTTCGTCAAGAGGATAGTGATGAGAGTTTATTAAATTCAATTGAGGAATACGATCGCGAATCATCGATCTTGCAAGAAAGTAGTGTGGAACAACTGCAAGATATTGCTCCTACAGATTGGGCATATGAAGCGTTACGAGGTTTAATAGAACGTTATGGCTGTATATCAGGATTTCGCGATCGCACTTATCGGGGGAATAAAACTGTCTCGCGTTATGAGTTTGTTGCTGGCTTAAATTCTTGTCTTAGTTACCTTGAAAGTTTAATTGCCAAGTCAGAGCATGTATCTCAAGAAGATATCGATATTTTGCTACGTCTGATGCAAGAGTTTCAAAGCGATTTGGCAATACTTAGGGGTAGAACTGATGGTTTACAAGCACGGGTTAATGATCTAGAAGTAACTCAATTTTCTACTACTAGCAAGCTCAAAGGAGAAGCGATCTTAGCTTTGGGAAGTGTTGTAGCTGGAGGTGAAGATGAAAATCCAGTTTTGGGCGATCGCTTGCGTTTAGAATTAGAAACCAGCTTCAGCGGGGACGATTTGCTGTTTACTCGTCTTTCTAGCGGTAATTTTCCCACTTTTGCGGAACAAACGGGAACTTTTGCTGGCGATCTAGCTTTTGCCGAACCC
>JASJDF010000367.1 GCA_030065715.1 Xenococcaceae cyanobacterium MO_188.B19
GCTTTTTATGTTTATGGTGCAGGAACAGGGTTAGGAGAAGAATTTATCCGTTTCCAAAATAGTGATCGCCCAGGTACTTATCTCTTTGCTGGAGAAGAAGAAGCTAAAAGTATTAGAGCTAACTTTCCCAACTTTGATGAAGAAGGTGTTGCTTTTGAGGTGGTAGTTTAGCTTTTTTTCTGATTGGACATTTGATTTATGGCTGTTGGATTTGTCAGAGCCATAACCCTTGACATTCATACTATCTTTTTTACTGTTTTCTTTTCCTTAACTTGAATTTTGAACAATAATTCAGACTACCAAAAGTTGTTGTTAAGTTTGACTAAATTGACAACTATTCAGCCAAATAAATCTTCACAGCTTCTTCAAACTGTTGTTCTACTTTGAAGATAAGGCAACTTTCCTAAAGATTAAAGTGAGGAATGAGTCATGACAACTGGTTTATTCAATGAAGTTATTGGAACTTCAGCCAATGATGTTTTAGTTGCTCAGCCTCTAGACCTGATTTATGGTTTAGAAGGGGATGATTTTCTCTCAACTGAAACTGTCGATTTGATTCCGTCTGGGTTTGTTGGGGGTTCTGGAAGTGATACTTACACCGTCAGAGGAACTGGTCTGATCATTGAGACAGGAAATTCTACCAATGATACCCTGATCGCTGAAGGAATAGGATTGTTTCGAGAAACTAGTGAGGGTTTTACTATCGATGGCAGACATCTAGTCGCATTTGATGAAACTACGGAACAAGGATTTATTATTATTGATTGGCAACAGCCACAATCTCGTATTGAAAACTTCATCTTAGCTGATGGTCAATTTAGTTATCAAGAGATAGTTGCAGCAATAGATAATTTAGGGGGGCTAGAAAATTTCACTATTGACGAAATTTTCAATATTGGTCAAGAATTTATTGATCTTTTGGGATTAATTGAGCCTAGTGGCTCCAACCTAAGCCAGCGATTTAATGATGCTTTGTCAACTATTATGGCAAGGTCAGAAGAATTAGAAAGAGGAGATCAACCACCCGTAGTTGCTAATCCCCTTTCAGATATTAATGTTAATGAAGATGCAGCCAATCAAACTATTGATTTGAGTAATGTCTTTATTGATCCTGATAACGACACTATTACATTAGAAATTGTCAACAATAGTAATTCGGGATTAGTTAGACCATTAGTACAAGGAACAGACCTGACTCTCGATTTTCTGAACAACCAATTTGGGATAGCCAATATTACGATTCGTGCTACTGCTAACGAACAATCTATCGAAGATACTTTTTCTGTTACAGTCAATGGTGTTAATGACCCTGGCGATGACCCACCTGTAGTAGCTCAGCCTATTGCTGATATTACTGTTAAAGAAAATGTCACCAATCAAACTATTGAGCTGAGTGATGTATTTCAAGATATTGATAGTAGCACCATTGAATTAGAAGTCATTAACAACACTAATTCTAATTTAGTTACACCATTACTAGAAGGGGATGATCTGACTCTTGATTTCCTTGGCAACCAATCTGGTACAGCAGAAATTACAATTCGCGCTACTGCTGACGGACAATCTGTCGAAGACACTTTTACTCTCACCGTCAATCCCATTTTTGATACTCCGATTAATCGTTTCCAGAATACCGACATTTCAGGGACTTATCTCTTTGCTGGAGAAGAGGAAAGCAAAAATATTAGAGCCAATTTTCCTAACTTTTTTGAAGAAGGATTTGCTTTTAATGTAGCATCTCAACCAGGGGCTAATTTACAGGCTTTATATCGTTTCCAAAGTCTGATAACTCCAGGTACTTATCTGTTTGCTGGAGAACAAGAAAGAATCAGTATTAACGAAAACTTTGCTGACGCTTTCAGGGAAGAAGGCTTGGCTTTTTATGTTTATGGTGCAGGAACAGGGTTAGGAGAAGAATTTATCCGTTTCCAAAATAGTGATCGCCCAGGTACTTATCTATTTGCTGGAGAACAAGAAGCTAAAAGTATTAGAGCTAACTTTCCCAACTTCATGGAAGAAGGTGCTGCTTTTGAAGTACTAATTTAGGTTTTTTCTAGTTTGACTCAGGGATTTGTCTATGGCTTTAAAATCTCTTAGAGTCATACTGCCAAATATTGAAAGTAAAGCCTTGAGGTCAAAACTACCTATTTTTGGTTCTCCCTAATACTTTCCTCAAATATTCAATCAATTTTTGAACAATTTCTTCCTGGTTGCCACCAGTTTCAAGGTCTTTCCTTGATTTCTGTATCTAGTTGGAGAATGTATCTTGGTTCTTCTAGAATCGCTGCTTTGTCCCAGTCTCTTCTCGCTCCGTCCCTGTTGCCTAAAAGATAACGGGCAAAACCTCGATGATAGTAACCCATAGCTAAGTTTGGTTCAAGACTTACAGCTCTAGTAAAATCAGTAATCGCCTTTTGAGTTTCTCCTAATTCTAAACGAGCCAACCCTCGATTAACATAAGCTAGGGTGTTCTTCGGATCATTTCTTAGAACATGACTAAAATCAGTAACAGCCCCCTCTTCATCGCCCAATTGTAAGCGGGCTGTTCCTCGGCTGTGGATTGCTTGATAATATGCTTCTCGAAACTCTAGGCTTTGTTCCAGTTGCCGTTGTACTTGACCTCGATAATAGTGGGCGAGCGAATTGTTAGGATTAATCCTCAAAGCTTGGTTAAATTTAGCCCTAGCTTGTCTCCAAGCCCCTAGCTGCATCTTTTCCACTCCGCTTTCTATTAAACTCGACTCAGAGACTGTCTCCCTAGCTTGAATATTAGAACTGTATTCAACAATTCGCTCTTGTTGAGCATAGCTGGCTGTTGCTGGAAGTACCAGCATAGCGGTTAAGATGAGTTTTAGATAAATTGACCCAAGTTTCATGGCTCATCCTCCTCCTTTTTCAATGTCATCTCTTTGTACGAGGAGAGATAATTTTCCTAAAATTTATCCAGGAGTCAACTTGTTCATTGAGGAGCCAACTTCTAATTTGACAAATAGTTCTCCTACCTATATTTTCTTCTAGATTTTAACTATTTAGTCAAGCTATGATACAAAAATAAACTTTTCTGGTAACTGTTCATTGTCTAGTTCTGTCACAAAAAAGAAGAGGATTTGAAAGTTTGGCTTTTTATGTGTATGGCGTAGGAACAGGGTTAGGAGAAAAATTTATCCGCTTCCAAAATAGAGATCGCCCTGGCACTTATTTATTCGCTGGACAACAAGAAGCTGAAAGTATTAGAGCTAACTTTCCCAACTTTGACGAAGAAGGTGCTGCTTTTGAAGTGGTAGTCTAGTTTTTTTGCTTTTACTCGGTGATTTGTTTATGGCTCTAAAATTTCTTAGAGTCATGCTTCTAAATCTGGTTTTAGCTTCTCAAATTCTTGGTTTTATTTGAGGATGACTTCTTTGATTAATTTTTTGGCTTCGTTGAATGCTTTAACTAAATTCTGTTTACATTGATGAGCTTTAATAGCCCTGTAAGATCACGGAAGATCAAAACCATTTTACAGGATTTTAATTGATTATTTTAGTAACTTGTACGGTAGTTATTTCTAAACACGTTAAATAAACTGGTATTAACATAAAAATCAAAAGAATCTTAAAAACATTTGATTCCTAGATCGATTGTCTTAATTTGGAACGTTTTACTGAATTGAAAATTTAAGTTTTAAAAACTCAGAAACCCAAAAAGTATGTAATTCAACAATACAGATATTTTAACTTCTATTCTTACAAATAAAATGAGCATTTTTCCCTATTCAAGAGATTTTATATTTAATGATTCACCTATAAACAATACTATAACTGTCATAGATATTCTAGGGGAACAAATTATAGAGAATGGGATCTATAAATTTGACCTAAATCAAAGAAGCATAGTAAATATTAGTATAAGAGTCAAAGGAACCACTGAAAGTGAATCTGGTATTAATGTTCCCTTAGAATTTAGTGATGATCCTGATTTGTATCTATATCAAGATACTAATGTTAGTGGTGTTTTAGATAGTAATGACAGTGAAATAAGAGCTTCTCGTGAATCTGGGGATGATTTTCTAACAGAAATAAATTGAGAACCTGGAACTTATTTTATTAGGACTAATTTATTTGATGGTGGAGATGACAATACAATTGCATCAGAATTAAAATTATCTGCTTTACCAATTATTTCTCTGAGTGATCCAACTATTAATTTAGATGATTTAACTATAGATCGTTCTATTTTTGATAGTGCTCTTGGTTATGGTTTGGTGGATGCTTCTAAAGCTGTTAGTGTTGTTATAAATCAATCTGATTTTCCAGAAGTTCCCTACTTTGGTGGGGATAATGATTGGAATATAAATATGATTAATGCTCCAGAAGTTTGGGCAAAAGGTTTTACAGGAAGAGGTGTCATAGTTGCAGTTATAGATGATGGTTTTGATACTAGTCATCCAGACATTTCTAGTAATCTCTGGGTTAATTCAGATGAAATACCTGGAAATGGTTTAGATGATGATTCTAATGGTTATATAGATGATATTAATGGTTGGAATTTTTCTCCTAAAAAGCCAAACGAAAATAATAATATAAATCCTAGCTATGCTTTTGATGAAAACCATGGAACACACATAGCTGGTACGATAGCGGGGCTAAATAATGGTACTGGTGTTACTGGTATTGCATATAATGCCAAAATTATGCCTTTAAAAGTAACTAGTTCTAATTTTAATGAAGATAGAGAAATAAAAAGAAATATTCGTACTATTGATTTGGTTAAAGCTATTGAGTATGCTGCTGATAATGGTGCAGATATCATAAACATTAGTCTAGGTAGGGACGAAGAATATTCTAATAATACAGTTATTGATGCTTTAAAATATGCTAGTGATCGAGGCATCATTGTCGTAATGTCTGCTGGAAATAGTTTCGATGACAGCGTACCTCCTCCAGACTACGCTTTGACTCCAGGTTATCCAGCATCATATAGTAACAATTATGGAATTTCTGTTGGTGCAGTAAATCAAAATAATGCAATTACTAACTTTTCTAATCGTGCTGGCTCTGATTCTTCTCTAATACATATTACAGCACCTGGAAATCTAATATATTCTACTGATCTAAATAATAGTCATACCTATAAGTCTGGTACTTCTATGGCAGCTCCTCATGTTTCAGGAGTTATAGCCTTAATGCTTGAAGCTAATCCTGATTTAACCACTTCTGAAATAAGAAAAGTTATTGCAACTAGTAAAAGTGATTATCAACCTACAGGATTAGAACTTTTGGACATACAAGAAAATGATACTGATGATACTTTTATTTTTAATAATGATAATGATAATGTGATAGAACTTTCTATTAATGATGTCTCTGAAGTTGAAGGAAAGGATGCCAATACTGAATTTATCTTTACCATATCTCTTTCAGAAGCCAGCACGAAAGCTATTACTGTAAATTATGCTACTGCCGATGATAGTGTTGACAACCAACCTGGAGCATCCGCGACCGCAGGAGAAGATTACACTGCCACTAATGGCACATTAGAATTTTCACCAGGAGAAACCGAAAAGACTATAACTGTAGAAGTAATTGGCGATACTAATCTTGAAGTAGACGAAAAATTTAGCTTGAATTTAAGTAATCCTAGCAATGCAGAAATATCAGATAGTCAAGGAACTGGAATAATTATTAACGACGATGATTTTCTTACTCCGTTAGACACCAATATCAATCGTTTCCAAAATGAGGATATCCCAGGTACTTATCTTTTTGCTGGAGAACAAGAAAGTCAGAGTATCAGAGAGAACTTTCCTAACTT
>JASJDF010000368.1 GCA_030065715.1 Xenococcaceae cyanobacterium MO_188.B19
CTTCTGACTTCTGACTTCTGATATCCGAAGGTGTATCCTTTAGGACTTCTCGCAAATTTAAAGTGTTGTATCTAAACAGGATTTAGTATGATAACTGTTAACTGAAATGACATTCGCTCGTGTATGTTAAGCAACAAATCATCAATATTACAAAAAATATTTAGTTAAACCTGTTTGTGACTCTACAAATTCTTCAAGATTAACCTTAGATTTTTCTTCAAGAATTTGGTCGATCAGAAAAATGTTATTTTTGGTAATAATTTTATCAACTCCAAGTAATAACTGAGAGAGTTTATTACAGTCAGAAGTATCTGTAGATTTTAATTTTATATTAATCGTTATATTGTTCCCTTGAGAATCAGAAATAACATTAACAAATCTACGATAGTTATTGTTATTAGCAAATATATATTCAAAATTAATTTCTATCTTAGAGACATCTTGTAGAGAAAATTTACCAGCTATAATTTTAGTATTTCCGATTTTAAAATACATACAAGATTCTAAGTTTGTTGAGTTGATTTATGCAATTCGCATTATCTTCTACGAGATGCCATCAAAAGTAGTTGAGCCAACTGTAAAAGAGCATAAAAAGCAGTAGCTACATAAGTCCAAGCAGCAGCCTGTAATACAGCCTTGGCTCCTCTATGTTCTTCTCCTTGTAAAATGCCCAATTCATCAATTAAATTTAAAGCTCGACGGGAAGCATCAAATTCTACAGGTAGGGTAATAATATGAAAAGCTATAACTCCCAAAAATAAAGCAATTCCAATATTTATCACCAGAGAAGAAATAGCTCCCATACCACTTAAGAAAATTCCCCCCACTACCAATAAAGGACCCATATTAGAGCCGATGTTAGCAGCAGGAACTAGAGCAGCACGAAAATTCATAAAACTATAACCTTGCTTGTCTTGTAAAACATGACCACACTCGTGGGCAGCTACCGCAGCAGCAGCTAAGGATGTAGAATTATAAATACCTTGGGATAGTCTGACAGCTCTAGCATTGGGATCATAATGGTCGCTTAATTGTCCTCCAATAGACTCAATACTGACATCAGTAATACCCATTTGTTGCAAAATAGTACTGGCGACATCTGCTCCTGTCATTCCCATAGTTGAAGAAATTTGGGAATAACGATTATAGGTGCTTTTAATATTATTTTGCGCCCATAAAGTCAGAAGTGTACCTGGAACCAAAATTATATAAGACCAATGATAAAACATAGTTTTTGTTCCTAGTTTCCTGAAGACCAGGATTGAATAACTATTACTAATCTCTTACTCTAACCTTTCTTTCCTGTCAGCAGCAAAGTCTTCATGATGATTTGACAGATTTATGTCCCATTCTAGATAAAATAAATATTCTTAACTTCAACCAAAATTCATTTATGTACTACTACATTCCACAACCGCCATTTTTAATACCAATTATGGGATTATTGATTGCTCTGGTGTTTGGTCTGACTTTTCAGATGCAAATGGAGACCAGAATTAAAAGCTGGCTCAAAAATCCTAAAATACAAGGTGCATATAGGTTAGAAGGGCAAGACTTGAGTCTGTCCTATCAAGGTATCTGTTTGGGGATTTGGATATTTCTGGGCGGTGGCTTGAAAATTTTTGGTTTTAGTGCAATTACAGCTTTTGGGTTTGCTCTTTTTCTAACTATCGGTGCTGGTGCATTTTTATGGCAGCAGTTTGGAGAAATGTTAGTAGAAGTTCAGCAAAAAGGTGCTAGGGCTTTAGATTTAGATCGATAAATCAATTATTGATTGATCTACTGACTTAAATTTCGCTCTCCTTAGGATAGCTCCTGGAGATGAGTTGAACTTGCATAGTGGTGGTCTAAACCCACCATTATGCCTTTGATTACTTCAAACTTGAGGAACTAATATCAATTATCCGCCCTTGACTTCCTCTAAACTACCAATCATATATAGATTCTGTTCCGGCAATAAATCAAACTCGTCGTTTAAAATACGATCGCATCCATCTAAAGCAGCTTCTAACGTCACCATTTTCCCTGGCAATCCCGTAAACTGTTCGGTGGTAAAGAAGGGTTGAGTCAGAAATCTTTCTAATCTGCGGGCGCGATAGACGATTTGTCGTTCGCTTTGTGCCAACTCTTCTAATCCCAACATGGCAATAATATCTTTTAATTCTTCGTAGTTAGCTAGGGTTTGACGCACTGCTTGAGCAATTTGATAATGGCGATCGCCAACTACTTGGGGAGTCAGCATCTTAGAATCTGATTGCAAGGGATCGATCGCAGGATACAATCCCTGACTAACCCGTTTACGAGATAAAACAATGGAAGCGGAAAGATGGGCAAAAGTATGCACCGCAGCAGGATCGGTCATGTCATCGGCGGGGACATAGACAGCTTGAATGGAAGTAATAGAACCCGACGCAGTATTACAAATTCTTTCTTCTAGTTCTGCTAATTCTGTGGCTAGGGTAGGTTGATAACCAACTCTAGAAGGCAATTGTCCCATCAAGCCAGATACTTCCGAACCTGCTTGAATAAAACGAAATATATTATCGATAGTTAGTAGTACATCTTTGTGTAAGTCATCACGGAAATATTCTGCCATAGTCAGGGCTGCGTGTCCGACACGGAAACGTACTCCTGGGGATTCGTTCATCTGTCCGAATACCATTACCGTGTTATTTAACACTCCCGCTTCTGCCATTTCCCGATACAGTTCTTCCCCTTCCCGCGATCGCTCACCAATACCGCAAAAAATACTCACTCCTTCATAACGACTGACAACATTATTAATTAGCTCCGTAATTAATACCGTTTTGCCTACCCCTGCACCACCGAATAACCCAGCTTTGCCCCCTTTTTCTAAAGGTGCTAGAACGTCAATGGCTTTAATCCCTGTCAGAAAAATATCTGTAGTGGTAGCCCGATCGCATAAAGGAACAGGTGCACGATGAAGCGATCGCATTTTACTCCCTAATAATTGTTCCCTACCGTCGATTGTCTCACCAAAAACATTAAACATTCGCCCTAATAAAGCATCTCCCACAGGAACTTGCAGAGGATGACCTGTATTATTAACAATTGAACCCCTGGCTAATCCTTGAGTGGGAGTTAAAGCGATCGTTCTGACTAATTCTGAACTCAGATAAGTCATTACTTCCAGAGCTACCCGTTTATTTTCTCCTGCTGTTAATAGACTGTGAACTGCTGGCAATGAATCAGGAAAGACAACATCAACCACGCTACCTCGAATGGATACTACTCTACCGCGATCGCAGATCATCCTATAATTTCCTACTCTTTACTTCCTGTCTCAACCAGTCCATTATCGTAGATTAATTATGCTTTCTCTCAGAAAAAATTTAATAATATTGTTCTTTTTCATCACGAGGTTCACCTTCAAAAGGTTGTACTCCTGTTTTGGGATAATTATCATCTGTAGGTCGAAAAAGCCCTCCTACATCCTTCCAAATAGATTGAACCATATCTTGTAACCATTGAAAAATTTTCATGCTTGTGCCTCCTAAGTCCAGAATTATTCGC
This sequence comes from Xenococcaceae cyanobacterium MO_188.B19, assembly GCA_030065715.1. Classification (GTDB taxonomy): domain Bacteria; phylum Cyanobacteriota; class Cyanobacteriia; order Cyanobacteriales; family Xenococcaceae; genus JASJCP01. The sequence continues at coordinate 3,535 of JASJDF010000368.1, forward strand.
TAAAAACACTCTTGATCAAGGTATTTGCTAATTGATAATTGGTAGATTGAACTAATATATTGAGTGCAGACTAATTTCCAAATACAGTTGTAGAATAGGTGAAAACTGTGAAGAAGTTGTGAGGATCGCCAATAAGGTATTTTTTGTTAAGTTTAATTAACAAAAAATCACTAAATATCCTCAACATATATATCTTAAAATTTGATTTTTGGACTATATTTCAATCAGGGTTTATGGGATTTATTTAATAGTTCTAAAATCAAAAGTTCTTCCCGTGAATTACCCAAAAGAGATAAATCCGAGTTAAGAATAATTTGATTGGCATCAACTGCTACGATTCTGTTAGTATGATACGCTACGCCACGATATTTGAGTTGTAAATTAGGTTGGGAAATTAAAATTTTATTTTGTGACAACTCTGGCTCAAAAATATTTTGTTTTGTAACAGATTGGCAATTAGGGAACTTTTTTGATACCAATTCCAGTTGATAACAATTTTCTAAATGTTGAATGATATCAAAATCCCGACATTTTTCTAAATGCTCAATTCTATATCTACGCCAAAAGCTAAAAGGATTGATCAATTTAACATAAATATTTGCATTGGCAGCAAATAATTGCTTGAAATAAAGTAAAAAAGGAAAATTAACTTTTGGGTTTTGAGTCACTCTAGTTTCTTTAATTTTCATAAAAAACTCCGATGCTGACCTACATCTTAAGAGTATGGTAAAAACTTGAAGAAATTGTGAGTATAGAACCCACAATAATTCATTTCCTCCTGCCTTAGCTGTATTCCCTACTCTATTCAAGAAACAACAAAAAGCAATAAACTTTCTTCATAGCCCTCACTCCCAAACCCTCTCCCGACTTTGGGAAAGAAGAGCAGATTACTACCGAATAAAGGATTCACGAATTTGCAACAGCATCCGTGCCTCAATCCAACCTACAAGTCGCGATCTAGGGCATCAGAGAAGTAGGTTTAGCGATGTATGTCAGGGGAAATGCTTGTTTTAGAGATTCTTGATAGACATCGTAAGCTTGTCGCTCAAAACAAACAAAAATCACCTTTTCAATTACGTTGTCTTGCTCTAAAAACAGTTTGACTTCATTGAGGGCAATATCAGTCGCTTTATCTAGGGGAAACTCATAGATCCCAGTGCTAATAGCTGGAAAAGCCATAGTTTTTATCCCGTAGGATATTGCTAATTTTAGGCTATTGGAATAACAATTTCGTAAGATTTGTTCTTCGTTGTATTTGCCACCTTCCCATACTGGTCCTACGGTATGAATTACCCATTGAGCGGGAAGATTGTAAGCTCTGGTAATTTTAGCTGAGCCTTCATGACAAATACCAAGCTTGAGACATTCTTCTTCTAAACCTAATCCTGCTGCTCGATGAATCGCACCACTTACGCCCCCACCAGCGATCAAAGATTCATTAGCTGCATTAACAATAGCATCGATATCAAGTTTTGTAATATCTCCTTCAACAATCTCGATTTTTTCCAAAACTTGACGTTCTTGTTCTCGAAAGAAATCTAATCTATAAACAATATGCGTTGGAGCTGATTCATATACTATTTGATTTTTTTGTTTTGGTAAAGGTTCTGTATGTTTTAATTTTCCTGAAACAATAGACAAAGGTATGGGATTGGGATGAAAAGCTAGACAAGTTCCATCAGGGCGATAATGTTGACACCAATTACATCCACGATATTCATTCATTTAATCAATAATTTCCCTTTCTACTACTACCACTTGTTCTGGTTCAAAGACTACAACATATCCTAAAGATTCTATCTCAATAGCATCATAGCCCTGAGATCTGAGATATTTACTATATTCCAAAGCTGGTTCGTCAATACTCAGTCCGACATCACGAACATATTGTTCAGAACTAACAAGAAAATCTGTACCACTAGTAAAGACAGCAGGATTACTTGCATTTAATTTTACTCCTAATAACTCTTGTCTTTGTCCTGTTGCCTCTGCTGTAAGCTCGGCGTACTCCCTAGCTTTACTTTCATCACTAGCTGTATAAAATCCTGAGCCATAGTTTGATAATTCATTAAAAAACGCGGGATCGACTCCTGATTTGGATATACTTTGACTGCTTACCGAAATAATGGGGTTTAAAGCCCCGTCTTTTCAAGACGGCTTTTTGAGATATGATATAATCTTATCGTAAGTCAAAACGATAAAATGCTCGTCTACGAAAGCAAGTTAGAAGGTACACTCTACCAATATGAAAAG
>JASJDF010000369.1 GCA_030065715.1 Xenococcaceae cyanobacterium MO_188.B19
AAGAAATTAAACTTTGATAAATCAATTATCTTCGCCAAGCAAATATTGAGCATGATAACGAATATGATCTTCTATGAAAGTAGCAATCATAAAATAACTGTGATCATATCCTTCCTGCCATCTTAAATTTAATTTTTGATTATATTTCTGACAAGCTTCTACAAATTTTTCAGGTAATAATTGTTGTTGATGATAAAACTGATCTGCCGTTCCTTGATCGATTAAAATTGAACAGTCTAAAATATTTTCTCTCACTAATTCACTAGCATCATAAGCTTGCCACTCCTTTTGATCTGTTCCTAAATAATTGGTAAAAGCTTTATTTCCCCAAGGACAACTCATTGGTGCAGTAATAGGAGCAAAAGCGGACACTGATTGATATTTACTAGGATTTTTTAAAGCACAAATTAAAGCTCCATGTCCCCCCATAGAATGACCAAAAATCCCTTGTTTTTTAGGAATAACTGCAAAATTGCTAGCAATTAGTTGCGGTAATTCAGAAGTTATATAGCTATACATCTGATAGTGTTTTTGCCAAGGTTCGATAGTTGCATCAACATAAAAACTCGCTCCACTTCCGATGTCCCAAGTTTCATCTTCCCCCAAAATTCCTGTATTCCGAGGAGAAGTATCAGGAGCAACTAACATTAAACCGTATTGTGCTGCATATTTTTGGGCAGAGGCTTTAACAATAAAATTTTCCTCTGTACAAGTTAACCCAGATAAATAATAGAGAATTGGTACAGGTTGCGTCGCTGCTTGTGGTGGTAGATAGACCCCAAAATTCATGTTGCTATGACAAACTTCTGAATAGTGGGAGTAGTAAGCAACAGTTCCATCAAAACAACGATGTTCAGATTTTAAGTTGGGATTAACAGACATAGATATTATATTTTGTGCCTAATTACTATTTATAATTAGAATTTCCGTAAATTATGAACAAATTAAGCCGAACTTGTCATGATACAATGCTCTTACCAAAACCTGGTTGAAAATCGAAGCCTAAAAGAAATAATCAGAAGTGATGATATATATCCCTAGCGTCAATTTATATAGCTCAAGTATACTAAGCTGTTTCTAAGAATTACTAAAAAAGAGCATTTTAGATTACTTTCCTAATGTTTTAAGTAATTTACTTGTTATATCGACCTACTTAACTAAGTTACCATTTCTGTAAAAACTAACAAAATAAAAATATATTGCATTTACTATAGGAAATATAATTATGACAGCTACATTTTGTGAATATAAACCAGGTCTAGAGAATATTCCTGCTACCAAGTCGAGTATTAGCCATGTAAATGGACAAGAAGGAATTTTAGAATATCGTGGAATTAGAATAGAAGAATTAGCAAGCAAAAGCAGCTTTTTAGAAACAGCCTATTTACTGATTTGGGATTCTTTGCCCAGTGCTATACAACTCAAAGAATTTGAGACCGATATTTTATATCATCGTCGGATTAAGTATCGCATTCGGGACATGATGAAGTGTTTTCCCGAAACTGGACACCCGATGGATGCCCTACAAACTTCCGCAGCAGCGTTGGGTTTATTTTATTCCCGTAGAGCCTTAGATGATCCAGAATATATTAGAAAAGCAGTGGTCAGAATTCTGGCTAAAATCCCCACCATGGTTGCAGCATTCCACCAGATGCGTCGGGGGAATGACGCTATCCAACCTAATGACGACCTTGACTATGCTACTAACTTTCTTTATATGCTAACGGAAAGAAAGCCCCATCCTATAGCAGCGAGAATTTTTGATGTCTGTTTAATGCTTCATGCGGAGCATACCATTAATGCTTCTACTTTTTCGGCAATGGTGACAGCTTCGACTCTAACCGATCCTTATGCTGTAATTGCTTCCGCTGTCGGGACTTTAGCTGGTCCCCTTCACGGCGGTGCAAATGAAGAAGTTTTATTAATGTTAGAAGAGATTGGCTCTAAAGATAATGTTCTGCCCTACATAGAAAATCGCATCGCTAACAAACAGAAAATTATGGGTTTTGGGCATCGAGTCTATAAAGTAAAAGACCCCAGAGCCGCTATTTTACAACAGTTAGCGGAGCAGTTGTTTGAAGAAACAGGACATGACCCCTACTACGATATAGCTCTAGAGTTAGAAAAAGTAGTAGAAGGGAAACTGGGAGCCAAAGGAATTTATGCTAATGTAGACTTCTATTCTGGTTTAGTTTATCGAAAATTAGGTATTCCTGCTGACTTATTTACTCCCATTTTTGCGATCGCTCGTGTTGCTGGTTGGTTGGCGCACTGGAAAGAGCAATTAGCTGTAAATAGAATCTTTCGTCCTACTCAAGTCTATACAGGGGATCATAACAAGCCCTATGTATCTATTAAGGAAAGGACTTAAGTAAGTTGAGTTTAAGATAATACTGGTTATCGAAAAACTTACCTATGCATCTTGGTGTAGGGTGGGCAATTCTCACCCTAAATTTGTGCTTCAAACCAAAATCTATAGCACTACATAGGAGCTAATTTTGGGGAAAATGCGATCGCGATGCTGTAGAATCAAGCTTGCATTAATTGGAAAAGGTAGTTGTTGTAAGAAATTAGTCTGTATTTGCGATCGCTTTGAGTTTTTGAAATAAAGAAGACATATCTGGAATTGGTGTAAACCCCTCAATACTAGTTGAAGATTGAGTTTGGGATTTTTCAAAATGGGATGCTGAAGGGATTGGTTTAGTATCGGCTGCTGGATCAGAAATAGATACAGGAGAAGATTCAGCTTGAGCTTGATGAGATGAACTATGATTTTGAGAGGTCGAATATAGGTCTTGATTAGAGTTATCAGAATTTAATACTTCCGATAATTCTGGTCTGGTATCGGCTTGCTGTTTTGGTTTAGAAGTAAGGTGAGAAGTATCAGATTCTATCTTAGGTTTGGGCAATTTCTCTGAGTCTCGATCTGGTACAAGATGCCGAGGTAATTTACGACAAATCAGTCTTTCAAATTCTCCTCCAAAATGAACCTTAGGACTACCCAAACGAGACCAAACCGCCATGACTTGTTCAATGGAAATTGCTTTATATCTTCCTAGATAAAGTGCTTCGATGGTCGCTAAACGAATCCAACTAGAGTGATAATTAGTCAGCCATTTCGAGAGCAACTGATCTAAAGTATAACCCTGGAGATCAAAGCTATAGCTGGTCATCAGAACGACTGTCTGAGCAACCGCTAAGTCCTTATCTAGATGGTTCATGGACTTGTGGGATATAAAAATTAGAGAAACTTGTCTGTTTATACTAGCGATTTTTGAGGGTTTTCCCAAGACATTTTCTAGTATAAATCCAGCAAATTAAAATTATCTATATTGTATTTTTATTGCTATGCCTTCAGGAAGTACTCACGATCGCATTACCCTTTGGTTATTTCCTGGGGTAGTCTGTATTACCTATCTTATAACGAGTAATGGCGAATTAACCCTGCTGTTAGGAGGTGGTTTTTTCTTCGCTGGACTGATGTTTGGTCCCGATTTAGATATTTATTCCATACAGTTTAAACGCTGGGGAGTCTTGCGAGGAATTTGGCTACCCTATCAAAAACTCCTGCGCCATCGTTCTTGGCTTTCTCACGGTTTAATTATTGGCACAGTTATTCGGCTTGTATATCTATTGTTGTGGCTATTTTTAGCAGGAATATTAGTTATTGCGATCGCACAAATGTTTTGGGGATTTGACTGGAATTGGCAAGATTTCATTATTGCTATGCTGAAATCAGTCAAAGAAGTTTATTGGCAAAATGCGATCGCTTTATTTGTGGGATTAGACTTGGGTGCAATGAGTCACTCTACTAGTGATTGGATTTCCTCCGCTTCCAAGAAAAGGAGGAAACCAAAACGTTCTAAGCTTAAGCCTAAAAAAATCAAACCCTAAATACTTGATTAGGATTTTTCTTCAGGGAAAGTTTCTTCAAACTCTTCAATTAATTCATCTAATTCTTCCAGAGCTTGATCGACATCGATGCGTAAAGTACCAATACTAGGTTTTTCAAGTAATTGAACTAAAAATTCTCTTTTTTCTGCAATTTGATTAACTTTAGCTTTAATCGTAAATTTATCCATGTTTTTTTCCTAATACAGCACTAATATGATTGTGGCAGAAACTGAAAGATTAATCTTAAGACATTTTATTCCTACTGACATTGATCCACTAGCTTTCATTGTTGCCGATCCAGAAGTGATGCGATTTTCTGAGAAAGGGGTAAAAACTAGGGCACAGGCTGAGGATTTTCTGGATGCCATACTTTATCATTATCAAAAACATGGCTTTAGTTTGTATGCGGTGATTCACAAAGAATCTAACGAATTAATTGGCTACTGTGGCTTGTTGTCATGGACAATCGATAATAGTCAAGAAATAGAAATTGGTTATCGTCTAGCTACTGCTTATTGGGGTAAGGGTTTAGCAACGGAAGCAGCAAGAGCAGTTCGAGATTATGGATGGCAATTTACTCAGGAAAATGGTTTGATTTGTATTATTGAACCAGCAAACCACCGTTCAATTCGTGTAGCCGAAAAACTAGGGATGAAATATGAACGAGATACAGTTTTAAAAAAAATCAAAGTCAGAATTTATCGGCTTCAGTCTCTCTATTGAAGCATATTTTTGAGTAAGAAAAGCGATCGCCTTTACTACTCAAAAACTCTTTTTTAAACGAAAGTGAATGCAGAGTTATCCAAGCTTAAATCGGGACTGACATCAATAATTTTGGCAATAACTTCTCCTACTGCTTCCGATTCTGCCTGGTAAAGAATCCTAGCATCGCTTCTCCCTTCTACAGAACCAAATTTTAGACTGTATAAGTCTGCTGAACCATGAAGTTGTATCTTGTCATCTATAGGGCTAAAACCCAAGATTCTGGCAAGATCTGCTTCTCCTCTAGTAGAACTATCTCCATCATTGTAGAAAACAGCAACTTCATTTCCGAGAATAAAAGTATCACTACCAGTAGTGTCAAATCTCCGATTTCCTACCAGAATATCCCTCTCTCCTCGCCCTAAAAGGGATGTAGAAGAACTCGTATCAACTCCAACGAGAGTATCATTGCCTAATCCACCAGTAACTCGGTCATTACCTTGACCTCCTTCTAAGAAATCATCGCCTTTAGTACCAATTACACGTTCATCTTTACTAGGAATTCCTGTTACTGTACTAGAGCGAGCCGTGTCTATTCCAGAAGAACCAGGCTGAACATAGATGTCCACCGTCAGAGAATCTACAACTTTGTCCAATTCATATTCAATTCCAAAAGTTGTGGGAATTGGTTGGGTTAATAAAGTCGTAACTAAATTCTTATTCAAGATTTCCCAAAAGTCAGTTTCATTAGGATAGCTGACTAAATATTCGTCAATGAAATTATAAATTTGGGTAAATTCGGGATACTCAAAAGGATCGTCAATACCAATTCCATCTACATAGTCATAACTAACAGTGAGATCGATAATTGCTTCCCCTTGATGCTCTATGGCGTAATCTTCAAATGCAAATGACCAACTTTCATCAAAATCAATTATTTCCTCTTGCACAATTCCCGTGACTGTACTAGAACGAGGAATGTTGATATCAGAAGAACTAGACTGCACATCAATATCTACAGTTATAGAATCTAAAACTGTGTCCAATTCATATTCAATTCCGAAACTTGTGGAAATTGACTCAGATAGCAAGCTTGTGACTAGGTTCTTATTTAGAATTTCCCAAAAGTCATTTTCATTAGGATAATTGACTAGAAAGTCGGTAACAAAATCACGAATAGGTATAAA
>JASJDF010000370.1 GCA_030065715.1 Xenococcaceae cyanobacterium MO_188.B19
TTGCGGAACTATATACTAAAAATCTACGTCTTCCTAATTTTGACATTGTTATTTTGTCCTTCAGGTATTCGTCTCACTACCACACTCCAAAGGGGGAGTAAATGATCTTGCATGGTAGTGGAAATATCTGGGGACTAATTGTATCTTAGGCTACAGAAAAACTGACCTTTTTTTGGGCTAAAAATTAAAAAGGTCAAATTATCACGTAACTACTAACTATATGCGTTTGCGTTTGCGCTTGCGCTTGCGCTTGCGAAGCTCTACCTGAAAGGTCAGCTCTACCCGTTCCCGTTCCCGAAGGAACTACCGTAAGGTCAGGGACTACCGCTAGGTCAGGGGCAGCGGTTATACCACAAGGGTACAATGTCCGAAGGTGTATCCTTTAGGAATCCTTTAGGACTAACTACTAACTAACTCTGATCGAGATTCTGTTTTTTTTCTTAATTTTTCTAACTAGTTCAGTGTCTGAACAAAATTTTGAGTTCTCTCGGCGATCGATTGCCAATTGCCAGTTTTGACTAAAGATGGGGGAAAAAGATTGCTGGATAAGCCCACAGCTATTGCTCCTGCATCTAACATAGTTTTGGCATTCTCAACAGTAATACCCCCAGTGGGAATCAGGGGAATATGTCCCAGAGGATTTTGTAAACTTTTAATATATTTAGCACCACCCATCGATTGAATAGGAAATACTTTGACTGTTGCTGCTCCTGCTTGCCAAGCATTAAATATCTCTGTAGGAGAAAGCACCCCAGGTACAAACGGGATTCCATAACGATTAACAGAGGTGTCTAATAAACTGGGGTTGAAATAGGGCGAGAATAAAAATTGACTGCCAGCAGCGATCGCGTTTTCTAGTTGGGTTGGGTTTAAAATTGTTCCTGCACCTACTAAACAATGGGGTAATCTAGAACGTAATTCACCGATCAAATCTTCGGGTTGCTCGCTGTCCCAAGTGATCTCGATCAGTCTCATTCCTCCTTTTGCCACCGCCTCCCCCATTGCCAAACCCATTGCTAAATCTGGCGCACGGATTACAGCGATCGCTTGATTAGTCCGTAATGTTTGTAACCAAGATTCATTACAGTGATTGTCATAGGGAGAGAAAGAAAGAGAAGAAATGAGTTTGGGGATATTGTTCATTCTGGAAGGTTAAAGCTGTTAGAGAGAGCGAATTTTATTTTTATATGCTCGATTATCTAAGCCTTTTCCTACATTAGCGGTTCTAGAATCTATATTCTTTTCTAACAATTTAATCCGTTCCGAAGTTGCAGGATGGGTGCTGAGAAAAGCAGGAGTTGAATTGCCTTGCTGTAGTAGTTTTTTCATGAAGCTTACCATTCCCGAAGGGGCGTAACCCGATTTTTTAATATTCTCTAAACCAAAACGATCTGCTTCTAATTCATCGCCACGGCTATTAGGTCGATTTAAGGCTAACTCTACACCGATTTGCACCGCTTGGGAACTGTCTAACCCTGCTGCGGAAAGTACTCCTTGAGCGATCGCTGTTTCCCGCATTTGCTTGATCGCATGACGACCTACAATATGACCAATTTCGTGACCAATAACGCTGGCTAATTCTGCTTCATTTTCCGCTTTTTTCATTAACCCCGTGTTGATATATACATAGCCTCCCATAGTAGCAAAGGCATTAACACTTTTATCATCCACTACTTGGAAAGTATAGGGAATTTTTGGACGATTGCTAGTTCTGGCTAATCTCTGACCAATCTGATTAACATAACGAGTAATTTCCCCATTGCGATAAATTTTAGCTTTACGAGATTTAATCAACTCTTGATTAATTTCCTTACCTAGTTGAACTTCTTGGCTATCAGAAATACTAGATAATTGGTAAATTTGCGCGCCCCTAATGAGTAACTCGATCCAAGAAATAGCCCTAGTGGGTTGAGCATTACCAACAATAATACTGAGACTAAATAGTAAAGATAAAACTCCATATAACCAGCGTTTGTGGGACAAAAATGAGAATTGTTTAATCATAATCTAGTAAAGAATTTCGAGTTTGTTGCAATTAATTTATTTTGATCTAGACGTAAAATTCACTTGTGGGGTGCCTGATTTTTCTGATAATATCAAGCATCAAATTCTAAAGAGGGTCTAAAACTTAAGTTTAATTCACTTTAGGATGATAATGAGTAATGCAGTTCTTTGTAGCAGTTCGCTCTTTCTAGGTATTCTTGAGACAGAGAAATATCTCGAAGGAGTCCCTATATACATCAAGTAATTTATTTTTTCATAAATCTTTATAATCTATGGTAAAAATTTGGTTTGTAGAGTATTTATTCTGATTATAATTTTTTGATATGGATACAACAGATGATTAAAACTAAACAAAAGTTATTTTTAAAATTTATATTCTTGTTGACAGCAGTATTTTCAGGAATTATTCAAGCTTGGAATAACCGTTATACCTTATCTACAGGAGATGCAATTTCATACTTAGATATTGCAGATGCTTATTTTGCAAGAGATTGGAATAATGCTATCAATGGATATTTTAGTCCTCTTTATTCTTGGATTTTAGGTATATTTATTCATTTGTTAAAACCCTCAAGTTATTGGGAATTTTTTGTTGTTAAAATAACTAATTTTTTTATTTTTATATTAAGTTTAGTCTGCTTTGAAATACTGCTTAGGGAATTTATTTTCTATTACTATAAAAGAATCAAAAAAATCAACAATTATATTCCTCTCCCAGAATGGTTTTGGTGGATATCTGGCTATACATTATTCCTTTGGTCATCACTAAAATGGATAGGAGTAAATACTGATACCCCAGATATGTTAGTCTCTGCCATAGTATATTTAGCAACAGCTATAATTTTACGAATCTATACAAAATCAGATAAATGGTTTAATTTTATAGGTCTTGGTATAGTTTTGGGCTTAGGATATTTGGCAAAAGCAATTATGTTTCCTATGGCTTTTATTTTCATGGGAATTAGTTTGTTCTCTATTAATCTTCGTAAATCCATCCCAAAAGTAATACTAACTTTTTTTATTTTTGCTGTAATAACAACCCCCTTCATTTTAGCAATTTCTGCCACTAAAGGTCATCTGACATTTGGTAATGCTGGCAAACTAAACTATGCTTGGTTAGTTAGTCCAGGAGGAATTTCCAATCATAATTGGCAAGGAAAACCTCCTGGTAGTGGAATTCCTAAACATCCAACAAGAAAAATTTTTACTGACCCTACAGTGTATGAATTCGCTACTCCTATAGCTGGAACTTATCCTCCTTGGCATGATCCATCTTATTGGAATGAAGGTTTAAAATCTACGCCTAATTTATTGAAACAGATACAAAGAATTACAAAGCATCTTGGAGTTTATTACAGTGTATTTATTGGGGGTTTCTTATTTTATTATTCAATTTTAGTAATTTTTAGTGGAAAATTATGGCTTTCTGTTCGAGAGATAATTGGTAATTGGAGATTACTTATTCCTGCTGGTGCTGGTTTATGTAGTCTGATGCTAATTCATGTTAGACCTAGATTAATTGCCAGCTTTTGTGTACTTCTGGCAATGGGAATTTTTGGTAGTTTAAGGCTGCCAAATTCCGATCAGTCTAAAAGATTTTTGATCGGTTTGGTTTTAGGAACTCTCTGTTTATTTAGTACTCAATTTAGTGATTTATCTGTAAATGCAGGAGAACATATTAATTGGAAAATTGCTCGTAGCTTAAACAATTTAGGTCTTAATCCAGAAGATAAAATAGCGATTTTGGGAAGTTATCGGATAGGTAAATCATATTATTGGGCAAGATTAGCCAGATTTAAAATAGTTGCAGAAATTCCTAATATTAATGAATTTTGGAGTGCTAGTGAACAGAATAGAAATGAAATTTATCAGGTAATTGCAAAAACTACTGGGGCAAAAGCAATTATTCAAAAACCTCAAGCACATAGTCCTTTGGATTATATAAATATACCAGGTTGGAAAACAATTAAAAATTCTAATGTCTGTATTTATTTTTTACCAACAATAGAAACTTTAAAATTTGACCTAGATTTAAAAAATAAGTGAATTTAAGCCAATGACTAAATTAATTATTCAAATTCCCTGTTACAACGAAGAAGCAACATTGGGATTAACTCTATCTCAGCTACCACGACATATTGAAGGCATCGATCAAGTAGAGTGGCTAATTATTAATGATGGAAGCCGCGATCGCACTGTTGAAGTTGCCCAAGCTTGTGGGGTCGATCATATTGTCAATTTCGATCATAACCAAGGATTAGCTAAAGGCTTTATTGCTGGTATCGAAGCTTGTCTCAAAGCTGGTGCAGATATTATCGTTAATACGGATGCAGATAATCAATACTGTGCTGATGATATCCCCAAGCTAATTCAACCCATACTAGAAGGACAAGCGGAGATTGTCATTGGTGCTAGACCAATTCAAGAAATTAAAGACTTTTCTCCAATTAAAAAATTCTTACAAAAATTAGGCAGTTGGGTAGTGAGAATTGCTAGTAAAACCGACATTCCCGACGCGCCTAGCGGATTTCGCGCCATCAGTCGCAAAGCAGGTTTAAGACTTAATGTCTTCAATGAATATACCTACACCCTAGAAACGATCATTCAAGCGGGACAAAGGGGAATGGCGATTACCTATGTCCCGATCCGTACTAATGGTTATTTGCGCCCTTCCCGTTTGGTCAAAAGTATTCCCGCATATATTCAGCGATCAATTATTACAATTATTCGCATCTTTATGACCTATCGCCCCCTCCAGTTTTTTATGATGTTGGGGAGTATTCCATTTAGTGCGGGATTTTTACTATGTATGCGTTGGTTATTGCTGTTTTGGGGGATTATTGGGGATAATCCTGCTAAACCTCGCGTTCCAAGTCTGATTTTAGCTGCAATTCTAATTTTAGTTGGATTTCAGTTGTGGATATTTGGCTTAGTTGCAGATTTGATGGCAGTAAATCGTAAATTATTAGAAGATATTCAATTACGTTTGCGACGTAATGAGTTGAATTCTAAGGAAGAAAAGAAACAAGAGAGTTTTAAGGCATAATATTTTTTATAGAAACAGTAAATCAATTCTTCTTTGAAGAATTGATTATAAAAACTTGCGTTTTATTTTGTCAAGCGATCGCGTAAACCATAATTTACGAAGTCGCCAGAAGTTTAAATCAGGAATTGTTGATTTGTGTGTTTGTTTAAAGTCAAAGAAATTATTGATATCTTGTAAAATAACTGGCAATTTAGTAAGTAAATAATCTTTTCTATACTCTTCTAAAAATGAACTAGATAATAGTAAAGGATTATTATTTTTTATTGCAGCTAAAATCTTTTGTAAATCATATTCTACAGAATAACAACCAATCTTATGACAATTAAAACCAGGATCGAGATAATCAGCTAAAGCCTGATTTACACTAGAAAATACCTGGCAACCACAAGCCAAAGCTTCTAAAGGTGGTAACCCAAATCCTTCGGTTACTCCACTAACTCCCCAGTACTCAGCAGAATCATATAAATAAACTTTACTACGATTAAATAATCCCGCCAAATCTTCTACATAACTATCTAATAGTTGCACATTACAACAAGATTGTAATCGAGGTACTAGTTGTTTTAATAAATACTCCGATGACTTACGAGTTTGTACCAAAACATCAATATCTCTTGTTATATTATGATTATAAAATTCTGCTCCAATTTCATTAGGTAAATAGTAAATCAAACTATTAGGAGACTTTTG
>JASJDF010000371.1 GCA_030065715.1 Xenococcaceae cyanobacterium MO_188.B19
TTCTTCATAGGGTAAATCATAATCTGCTGGGGTCGATTTAATTATGGGAGAGGGATGAAATATCAATTGTGTTTGTTTAACGCGCAGTAATAAACACAATCCTAGATATGTAGTTATGAGTAATCCTAAAATTGTCAAGGTAACTTTTTTTCCAAAAATTTTTAGCATTGGGAGCTTAAAGCCCTGTCTCGTAAGAATAACCTGTACTTCAGCCAGGTGAGGAAGTCAAAAATCTACATTTTCGTACAGTTCATTAATTTTAACTTCTATATTAATTGTCTCCAATTTTAATGTCACATTAGAGTCTGTATATTCAGATAATAGCCATTGATTAGAAGCTGTTTTTAAATAATGTTCTACATAAACTCGATACTGGTCGATTAATAGATATTCTTGAAAACTATTGATAGTTTTATAGGCTAAAAACTTGTGACTCCGATCTCGCCTGAGGAGAGGCGCTGCGCGATCATAATCTTGAGTCGATTTTGATAAAACTTCAGCTATAAAACAAGGATTAATTACGGTATCTTTTCTATTCTCTTGTAATTGAATGGGAGTAGGTAAAACCATAATATTTAACCTTACTTTCAGATAAAAACAATTTAATTACATCATAGCTAAATTCACTCCATAAATGTCCCCTTTCTTAAACTTAAGAATAACTTTTAAATTATTCCACTTTCAAAATATTCAAAGAACAACAAAAATTATCTATTATATTAGTTGGAATTGTCGCAAAATATTTTTGTTGAAATTGCTCTTCTGCGATCGCGTCTAAAAAATCCTCAATCACTACATTACTGTCGGGTTCAATCCTAGCTTGTTGCCAAATAAATTGATAAGAATCTTCCTGTTGATTATAAATAAAGCCAATTTTACCCAAAGCTTGTAATCCTAAATCAAAAGTGAGATCACTTAAGTTTAATTTAGTTTTTATTTGTTCTTTACTTACAGTTTTTTCTGTACGACTTAGGTACTTAGCAATACCAATTAATTCTCGCCAGAGATTTTTAGGACTAATAGTTTCAGGAGGATTATAAGCTAATATAAGTTTTTTATTGTAAGTTACTGCTTTACGATATTTTTGTTGTAATTCGTTCCAAGTCAAAGGACATTTATCTACAATAATAGATGCAGAATTATAATTTTGTATATTGTTCATTGCTTCTGCTTCTTGACGCAGATCAATAATAATTTCATTTCTAGGTTGTAGAGAATGTAATGAAAAGTTGTCAATAGTTTGTCTCAGATCGATTAATCGTACTTCGTATTGCCCTTTATAGGAATTAAAATCTAATTCAGCAATCACATCACATTTAATATCTAAAGGTATTTCATCCTTGTAATGTCCCCACCAAACTCCTGGAAAGCCTTTAGTAACAGAATCATCCAAGATATTGAACGTAGTTTTAATATATTGAATCTTATTACCCTTTCTATCCTCAATGTTATTGTGCCAAACATTTTTAAAATAGCAGTCTTTAATCAAAAACTTAGGAACAGGATTCCCCATACCACAAGGTTCAATAATATTGAATTCGCGAAATAATTTTTGTCCCAACTCTGATACTTTAACTTCGATATCTGCGGTGATATTACTAGTTAGATTTGCTCCAGCTATTTGCTGTTTTAGCTGTTGGTTAATTCCTGCGCTAAATAAAGGTAAATCTTCTAAAGCCAAGCTTAATCCTGCTGCAAAAGGATGTCCCCCGAAACGATGCAATAAATGTGCTTGGGATTTTACTAATTGATATAAATCAATATTATTAACTGACCTTGCCGAACCTCTAGCTAATACTAAACCCGTTTCAGTTTCACTACTACTTAATAAAATAGTAGGACGACCATATTCTTGAGCAATTTGCCCTGCTACTAAACCTAACACTCCTCCTTGCCATTGGGGGTCTTCTAATACAATTACAGAAGTAGTCGAAAGATCGAGTAATTCAACTTTGCTTTTAACACTCTCTGTGGTGTCTTTTTGTAGGGACTTGCGACGAGTATTAGCTAATTCCGTTTCTGAAGCCAAGCGATCGCATTTTTCTTTGTCTCTACTGGTTAATAACTCTACTACATAGCTGGCATCTCCGTGAATACGACTTACTGCATTGATGCGAGGTCCCAAACCAAAAGAAATATCAGTCGGTCTATCTCCAGTACGCTTGCAAAATTCTAACAGACGACTGACACCAGGACGATAAGCAGTATTGGGTTTAGCTTGTTTTCTCAGTTGCTGAATTCCTCTTTGCGCCAGATAGCGACAATCTCCCGATAACTGTACCAAATCTGCAATTAAACCAATTGCCACCAAGTCTAAAAGATTTTCTAAGGGTTGTTGGGGAATATGGGGTAAAGCATCATACATTGCTTCTACCAATTTATAAGCTACTGCTACACCCGAAAGATGATATAAAGGATGATCCTCCGGCAAATAACGGGGATTGATAATTGCCACTACTGGAGGTCTGGTATCGGGTAAGGTGTGATGATCGGTAACGATAATATCAATGTTCAAATCTGCTGCATAATTAATCTCTTCTAAGTTGGTACTTCCCGTATCGCAAGTCACTATCAACTTAGTCTTTGATGCTGCAACGCGATCGATTCCTCTACAATGTAAACCGTGAGATTCTATCATACGATTAGGGATATAGTAGTCTAACTGAATATCTTGGCTAAAAAACTGTCCCAATCCTTCCCATAACACACTGGTAGATGTGACCCCATCCGCATCAAAATCACCCCAAATTGTTACTTTTTCTCCCTTTTCTCTGGCTGTTTTTAATCTCTCAATTGCCCATTCCATCTCTTCCCCAAAAGCACTGGGGGGAGTAGGCTTATAATAATCTGCATCAATAAATCCCTGTAATGCTTCCTTGCTTCTAATTCCCCTTTGCCACAACAATTGGGCAGCATAAGTACTATGGGTATTAGGGTGATGAGGTGTTACTGCATCAATAAACCACTGGGGTATTTCATATTGAGGTATTAATTGCCATTGCTGCATCATTCAACATTTAACATTTAATTAGACAACAAACCGTTCAACTCTCTCCTGTCTCTCAGTCCTCTTGTCTCCGTCAATCTCAACAAACCAATTAAAGACCTGACAGCTTATATGTCTGATGTCAATTATCATCCTTTAATCTCAAATAATCAACTTAACTGGGTATCGATATCAGAGTTTTTCCCAAGAAATAAGAGATTAAAAATATTTAAAGTAACCAGGTAAATATCCGGGTTGGACACAATAATTTGGTATATAGCTTAATTATCTTTATGGATATTTTATATCTTTGACTGTTTAACAACGATACAACAATTAATAATCAATAAAACACAAAGTATTAGCTTTTTAACCTTTATTTAATTAAGTATTTATATTTTTTTGATCATTTAACTAAATTTTTAACTATTTTAAGCCATGATATTTATCGAATTCTAACCATCTTAATTACTGGCTAGAAAGATGGAAATAATATATTAGGACAATTAAAAAATTTTTATGAGCAGAGACAGTTTTGAAACAGGACTAGAAGCATTAGGTGCATTTGAATCTGGCAGACCATCAGGAGACCCAGAACAATATAGAGTCCAAAATACTTTAGGTTTTACAGGTAAATATCAATTTGGCGAAGCTTTACTAATCGATCTTGGCTATTACCAAGCTGATACTTTTTATGGTGCTGGTGCAGCTACTAATTTATGGCAAGGTACATGGACAGCCAAAGCTCAAGCTTTTGGAGTCAATAGTATTGAAGATTTTCGCAATTCTCCTGAAATTCAAGAAGCAGCGATTCGTGATGCTTTTGAATTCAATTGGAAGATTATTGAAACACAGTTAGGTAATGCTGGTAAAACCGTTGACGATTTTATTGGTAAAACTATTACTTTCAATGACCGAGGCACACAAAAATCCGTCACTTTCACTCCTTTTGGGATGTTGGCAGGAGCGCATCTGAGAGGTCCTTATGGTTTAGCTAATTTATTACTCAATGGCAGTGTCTCTTATGATGAGTATGGCACTTCGATTTTGCGTTACGTCGATGAATATGCAGGATATGATGTTCCTGATGATATTACAGGAGGAGGAGTTGTTAATCCACCCATAGAACCTCCTACAATTCCTACAGAGCCAGTAGAACCAATTGCACCAGATCCAGTTATTCCTAGTTCGGGAAATGCTTTAGAAGGGACTGACGGCGTACAAGATGTATTTGGCTTTACCTGGAATTGGGGTACAGATAGTGTAATTAAAAATTTTAATGTTACAGAAGATATTATCGATTTAAAGAAATTTTGGTTGCCTGATTCTAAGCAAGTCAAAATTTTTGACGATAGCCAAGGTAATACTGTTATCGATCTTAAGGAGGTAAATAATCAGACTATTACTCTACAAGGTGTTTCTAAGTCTCAGTTAACAGCTAATAATTTTCAAGGCTTACCTGATGCTAGTACTGTTTTAAATAATCCTTCTACACCCCCTACTAATCCTCCTACTACACCGTCTGTACCTACATTATCGATCAATACTACTTCTGTTGTAGAAGGAGACAGTGGTAAAAGTAATGCTGTTTTTACTGTGGAACTTTCAGCAGCAAGCGACAAGGTCATTACAGTAAACTACCAAACTGTAGATGGTAACGCTGATTCCATGACAGATTTTGTGGCTAAAACTGGTACTCTGACTTTTGCACCAGGAGAAACTAGTAAAACTATTTCTATTGAGGTTAATGGCGACACCACGGTAGAAAAATCCGAAGATTTTTACGTTGAGTTAGACAATGCAGTAAACGCAACTATCCTTGATGGTAGAGGTGATGCCATTATTGTCAATGATGATAGTAATAATCCCACCACACCAACTAATCCACCAACAACTCCATCTAATGGTCAAGTTGTGGAAGTCAATGAGAACGGTGCTGATGTTCTGAATTTTAATCCAGCAAAAGATCAAATCGACTTTGGCGGTTATTCAGTGCATTCGATGATTATTACCGAGACATCAAGAGGAGTAACCTTTGATAACCCCTGGAATGATAATGAGCAAACCTTAGTAGGTATTTCTTTAAAAGACCTCTCTGTTGATAATTTTAAGACCATCAGAAATAACCATTTACGAGAAGATGTCGGTGGAGCTTTGGCTTGGGAAACAGGAAATGCAGTTATTAAACCCAATACCGTCTATGTCCGTTCCCATCAGGTAGGTCTGAGAGAAGCAGTAGATTTCAATGCAGCTACAGATAAAATTAGCTTCTTGTACTACGGCAATCGTGAGCGACTCACTATTAATGACACTCCTCAGGGAGTTGAAATTTCCAACTCAGCTACCAATCAAAGCTTAATACTCAAAAATACTAAAATTGCCGATCTCAGTAGTTCAAATTTTGAATTTCATTTTTCTCAAGTTCGGGAAGATGGTCTTGCAAGTCAGTTAGGATTTTCTGTCACCAACGATCAAATTGTTAGTCGGGACGGCATTCTCGATCCAGGAGGCTCGGTAGATTATCCCACAATGCCCCATATTCATCCAGATGGTCATAATCACCCTGATCCGATGCCCAGTCCCGACCCAATGCCCAATCCAGATCCCATCGATCCATCGGCTGACTATATAGGTGTTGATGGACAAAGAGATATCTTTAGCTTTACTTGGAATTGGGGTAAAGAAAGCACCATCAGTAACTTTACTCCTGGTGAAGACAGTATCGATCTGAAAAACTTTTGGACTAACTACAA
>JASJDF010000372.1 GCA_030065715.1 Xenococcaceae cyanobacterium MO_188.B19
AAGCCTTAGTCAGGAAGAAATATCATTTTTAAAAAACTTAAGTTCTAGAGAAATTATTAAACAATCAGAGATTTCTTTATTCAAATTACCTTTTTTAGTCAAAAGAGTACAAAAAGAATTAGGTAAACAAATTCAAGAACTGACTCCTATTCCTGGAATGACTCAAGTTTTACAAGAATTAAAAAATCAGGATTATATTCTTGGTATTGTAACTTCTAATATTGAAAATAATGTAATAGCTTTTTTACAAAAAAATGAGCTATATAATTACTTTGATTTTATTAGATCTGGCACAACCATTTTTGGTAAACACCGTATTATTAACAAACTGATTAAGAAACATAGTTTAAGCAACAAGGAAGTAATTTATGTAGGAGATGAAACCAGAGATATTCGATCTGCTCGTAAAAGCAATGTGGGAATTATTGCTGCTGGTTGGGGGTTTAATTCAGTACAAATATTAGCAGAGCATAACCCAGATTTTTTAGCACTTAATCCAGGTGAACTTCTACAAACCATTAATACTTGGGATAAAGTAGAAATTAATTTAGTTTCTGTTTCTAGTAATCAATAATTGAATATAAAAAACATTAATTTAACTTTTAATTCCTGTATTGCTAATACCTTGAATAAACTGACGTTGCCCAATAAGGAATAATACTACTACAGGAATTGAAGCAATAACAACTGCTGCCATCATTAATGACCAATTACTAGTAAATTCTTCTTGAAATCCAGCTAAAGCCAATTGTACGGTATTTAATTCTGGTCTACTAGTAAAAACTAAAGGTTTAAATAAATCATTCCATTCTGCAATAAAAGTAAATAAAAACACAGTTATCAAAGCAGGGCGAGATAAAGGTAACATAATGTTCGTAAGAATTTGCCAGCGGTTGGCACCATCCAAAGTTGCAGCTTCTTCCAACTCTTGAGGAATACTAATAAAGTATTGACGCATCAAAAAAATACTAAAACCATTAGCTGCGGTAGGCAAAATTAATGCCCAATAAGTATTAATTAAATGTCCCCATTTCAAAATCACAAAAATAGGGATTACTAGTAATTGAAAAGGAATTACTAAAGTAGTTAAGATTAAAAGTAAAATTGCTTGTTTACCTTTAAATTGTAATCGCGCTAAGGCATAACCAGCTAAAGCCGAAGTGATTAATTGTAATCCAGTAACACTTAAAGCGATAATTGTTGAATTTAAAAATGCCAATAAAAACTTGCCTCTTGCCCAAGCTTCTTGATAATTTGACAAGGTAAAAGCTTTTAAAGAAATTACTTCGCCTATACTTGCGTTATTGGAAGCAAAAGAAGTCAAAACTATCATTCCTATGGGAAATAATATGAATATGGCTCCCAATACTAAAACTATCACAGTAATTAAATTTACCTTACTCTTTTCCATCAAAATAATTTAAATAACCACTAACCATATCCCTAGGCATTATCTGAAGGTTTATACTTTAAGACTAACCACTAACTATCAATTGGTTGTTGATTCAATAATTGTAAGAAACTTTCTTTACTGGGTAAAGAAGATTGTGCTCCCTGTTTTGTTACAGCTAAAGTTCCTGCTACAACACCCCATCTTACAGCATCTTTCAAAGATTTACCCAATGCTAAAGCGGTGGCTAATCCACCATTAAAACTATCTCCCGCAGCTACTGTGTCTATCACCTCGACAGGAATCGGTTTCATCCAAAAATCTTCCTCAAGAGTGCTACAAAAAGCCCCCTGACGTCCCAAGGTAATAATTACATTTTTGGCTCCCATCTGATGTAGAAACGAAGCTGCTTGTCTAGCGGTAGTTATTCCGTCTACAGTAAAACCAACTAATTGACTAGCTTCTATCTCATTAGGGGTAATAATATCAACTGAACGATAAAGTTCTTCTGGTAGGTTAGATTTTACTGGAGCAGGATCTAGGATGGTTAGACAACCGGCAGCTTGAGCTTTTTTAGCAGCAGCTATCACTGTAACCAAAGGAATTCCTAATTCTAGTAAAACTACCTTAGTTTGGGGTAATAAAGACTGAAAATACTTTAATTCTTCTTCTCTTACTAAATTGTTGGCACCAGCAGCACAGGCAATGGTATTATCTCCCTGTTGATCTACTACAATAGAGGCTATTCCCGAATAGGTATGAGGATTAATTGTAATACCATCAGTATTAACTTCTGCACTTTGCAGATTATCTACTAAAGTTTTACCGAATACATCATCTCCAACTTGACCAATTAAATGAACTGGAATTCCTAAATTAGCTACTGCTACAGCTTGGTTGGCTCCCTTGCCTCCTCCTGCGGAAAAAAAACGATTGCCAATAACCGTTTCTCCCCTAGTAGGTAAATGAGGTACTTCTACCACTAGATCGAGATTAATGCTTCCAAGAACAACTACAGTCATTACAGTACGGGATGTTTTCAGACTTAGGTAGGGCTTTTATATCATATAGCTAAGTGTCTCTTAATCAAATAATCATAAGCCCATCTTTACCTTTTGATTCAGGTTAAACTAATTGTCAAGAGGGTCAGAGGTATTGTTTTCCCTAATCTCTTCCCCACTAAATAGATCAAGATCGCCGTCTAAAAGATTGATCAGTTGGAAATAAAGTTTATATTGACTGCTCAAAACTATTCGCCAAAATAATTAACTTGCTTATTGTAGGATAAAGATAAAGAAAGGTGAAAATGCTGAGTAAAAACCAAAAGTTATACGATCAAGATTACAATTTGTGGCAACAATCGACGATCACTGCTTTAAAGAATCATGATGTTACAAATTTAGATTGGAATAATTTAATAGTAGAAATTGAAGAAGTGGGGAAAAGCCAAAAAAGAGCTTTAAAGAATTACACTCAGCGATTAATTGAGCATATTTTAAAAATTAAATACTGGGAATCTGAAAGAGCAAGAAATTTACCTCACTGGCGGATTGAGGTTAGAAACTTTCGAGAACAAATCCTCGATCTGCTGGCTGATTCCCCCAGTCTAGAAGGCTATTTAGAGCAAAATTATCCAGATTGGTACAGCAAAAGTCTTGCTAAAATGTCCTTAGAATTTGAGATAGAAAACCAACAGATAATTGAATTATCAGATATTTTAGCTGCTGATTTTTGGGGCTAAGCAGAATATGCGAATACTATTCGCCAAAATAGTTCACTCATTTATTGTAAGCTTCAATGGGTTTAGCTTCCAAAAACTTGTAAATATCAGACCAGGGGATAGGTTTTGGTATTGCTTTGCTCGTAATGCCGATACGGAAAATTAAGTAGCAATTTGCCAATCCATACATTGGTGACCAAAAACCTGAGACATATAAGATAAAATATCCTCTGAGATTACGCTTCTCTCTAGCTTAGTATTGTTTAAAATCGCTTGATTTAGGTTAGCATAGCGCAAATCTGCTTTAGTTAGATTAGCGTCTGTTAAATCAGCTTCCTGTAAAGACGCACCAAATAAATTGGCTTCTGCTAAATTAGTTCCTCGAAAATTAACTCCTTTTAATCGTGCTTCTTTTAGATTGGCTTTTTTGAGATTTGCCTCTGCAAAATTGGAGCCATTGAGTTTGGCTCGATACAAGTTAATTTCTGCTAAATTTGCGCCTCTTAAATCAATATCTTTGAGAATGGTCTGACTCAAGTTAACTTGATTAAGAGATGTGTTATCAAACTTGGCACCACTAAGCCTACCTTCGTATAAATTTGCCCAGTTAAAGTTTACGCTATGGAGATTTGCTTGTCGCAGATTAACTCTTTGTAATTTAGCTCCACATAAATTCGCTTCAGATAAGTCAGCTAGTCTGAGATTGGAATGGGAAAGATTTGCTCCACTTAGTCTGGCTTTTTGTAGTTGAGACTTAACCATAAAAGCTCCTTCTAAATTAGCTTTTGTTAAATCTGCTTGGTTTAAAATCACCTCACTCATTTTGGCATAACTAAAGTCAGTCCAGTTTAATATTGCTTGGCTCAAATTTGATTTGGTTAAAAAAGCCCTGCGGAAATTTGCGCCCATTAAATTTGCTGCGGTTAAATTAACGGATACTAGAGTTACACCTGTTAAGTCTGCCCCCCTCAGATCAATGTTGCTAAAGTCCCTACATCCTTGCTCATAAAGTCTCAAGAAATGATTTACTTTCATCTAATTTGGGCTGAAGAAACTGATTATGTATGATGGTCATCCTAATAATTGACCGAAGGCGGTGTAAGGCTAACCATATATCTGGTTTAACTTATATTCCAACCAATAATTATTGATTGCAATGTAAGTAATTATTTCTTAATAATTATTTTAGATCTAGGTTGTGTTTTTAATTTTGATATCAAGAAAGCAATTAATTTTCCAGAGAAACTGCATAAATTTGACCGTCGATTAATAATCGAGTAATCCCCTTAGAATAAAGATGGCGAGAGGTCTTTTCTAGCATCTGACCATCAGGAACTTTGATTACTTTGGCGCGACGATGGGAAAAGCGTTTAGCTACCCGATGATTATCGAATATGGGTAAGGTTTTTTGCTGAGTTTCTTCCTGAGGAATTGAGCCGAGATCGGCAAAATCTTTTAAGGGTCTAGTGATTAATTCCGCAGCACGGTCTATTACCACATAGCAAGTCTTGGGAAAGGGGGCTTGGGTAAGAGGTAAGATTTGTAAAGCAGTTTTACTAGGTTTAGTATGAGGATAGTTTAGGGAGGTATCTGTTTCTAATTCCCAATCATCATCGTCATCATCCTCATCCTCATCCTCTTCTTCATCTACTTCTTCTCCTAGCATCTCTTCTAGGGTAATCATAGATAGCTCATTATCATCTTCATCTTCATCGTCTTCTGTTTCAAGATTTTGAGGAGAAGTTTCTTTGAGAATGATTGGTTTGGCTTTGGTTTGCGGTTTAGAAGGTTGGGTTAGCTCTGGAGATTCTATGACTTCAGTTTCCGATTCTGTTAAATCATCATCCAGAATGATATTCTTTTCCTGGTCTTCGAGGGAAGTTTTGGTCGGTAATTCGGTTGCAGAAATTGGTTCAGACTTTTGTACTAGAGAAACTATTTTGGGTGGTGATTCAGAGTTAGTAGTAGTTTCTTCGAGGCTCAATTTGGAATCTGATGTGGGCTGGGGAGAAGCCACTTTGGTAGTCCGAGCCAATCTTTTTTGTTGGATCAAATCTTCGTATTCATCTTGAGAAAGACTATTTTTGAGAAATCGGCTAACTGTAGAACTACTCACCCCAAACTCCTGTGCCAAAGTAGAGGTGGTGGCTTCAGAATTGCGATATAACTGAAGGATATTATTTTTATCGTCTTCTGTTAGTTTTCTAGGACTCATAGTCTCCAAATTAAACCGTTGATGTCAGCTTTATCCTAAGGCTAAGGGGATGTTTTTAGTCTCAAGCTTTCCTATCATAACGCCAAATTCCTGACCTCATATCATTTTTCTTTAAATTTGCGTGATTATGACTGACGGGGACTCCTAACCCAGGATACCTCTGTCCCTTCGGTTAGAGCGAAGCCAGCGCATAAGGATAAACCTTCGGATAAGTGGGGGGATTAATTAATATGCAGCATATCTAAAGTGATTTGATATGACTTTAATTTATTTTTAGTTATAACCTTGAGCATTAGTATTTAGATTTTTTCAGGATAGTTAGTGATTATTCCATCAATTTTTAAGTTGGTCATCATCTCAATATCTTCTAAATTATTGACAGTATATGCCCAACATTTCCAACCTTGTT
>JASJDF010000373.1 GCA_030065715.1 Xenococcaceae cyanobacterium MO_188.B19
ATTGCCTTCAATGTGAAAGATATGGCAGCATCCCGCCATTTTTATGGACAAATACTGGGTTTACACGAACTAACAGGAGAAGAAGTACCAAAAACCTTGGTCAAGTTGGTTGCAGCAGGGAAAGTTGCTAACTTTACCACTCCTGATGGAACAGTAATAGATTTATTCTCCGAACCTGATTTATCTCCTCCTGACTCTAATCCTGAAATTCAATTTACCCGTGCTAATCATCTGGCTTTTGATATTGATCCGAAATCTTTCGATCGTGCGGTGCAAGTATTACAAAGGCACAACGTCAATATTGCAGGTAAACCTGTAACTCGCCCGACAGGAAGAGGTGTTTATTTTTATGACCCAGATGGTTTCATGCTAGAAATTCGCTGTGATCCCCAATAGATGAATTAACTGTCAAGCTTTAGTTCATAAACTTTGAACTTACGACTGTTTCTTTCTATGTCATCGATATAAACAAACCCACTTGTTTGATATAGTTTCTGAGCTTCTTTCATTGTCGTTTGTGTCCACAAAATAATTTTTGAACATCCTAGAGATTTTGCTTTGTTGATCGCAGATTCTACCAGCATTCCACCCAAACCACGTCTCCGATACTCTGGTTTTACAGCCAATAGATGAATTTCCGCCTCATTATTTTTCGCTAAACGTCGAGCTGCTGAATCTGGAGGAACAAGAATAATCATAGCAACCAAATTTGAATATAGTTTTTCGCGAACTCCAATTAATGTCCCTCGTTTAGTTACAGCAGATGGATTGAGCAGTAAAGCTGCTTCCCTAAGATCAATGAAACCACCCTCCACATAGACTTGGTTTAGCAGTTCTGAGATTTCGATATCTTTAAGTTTAAGTGCATCAGCAGTATCAATTTCAAATTTCATTATCGAATAAAAGATCATGAAAATAGATAGTAGGGGCAATTCGTGCTAATCACCTCTACTATCAGCACGATGCTCTAAAAAGGTGTTTACCCTCAAAAGAATATTAGTTAATAGGTTTAGCAATATCACCTACTTCAAAATCATTACCAGATATTACTTGTCCTAAGCTAGATTTAGCATCCACATCCACTAGCTCTACTATTCCTATGGTTTGAGTTAAAGTACGAATTACCTCTCCAGTTTCAGGATCTTTAATCTTCTTACTTATGCGCTCAATAGAAACTTTCATTCCTGTTTTATAACCACTGGTTGTTCCTTTATTAAAGATGATAGTATTTCCTGAAACATCTGCAACGATCGCATTAACACTTGTTATACCACCAGAACCCTTCGCTACATTACCAGAATTAATTGTACTGACTAATTGATCAACAGCTTGTTGAGTTGCTTGGGTAATTAATTTTCCTTCATTACGAGTAGAAGAACCACCTCCAATACCAAATACTCTTACTTGAGTATCTTTTTGAGATGATTTTCCTGTACCTTCTGCTACATTGATAATTTCTCCTGTAGTGGTGTTAATTAAACGTGCATTTAATTGAACATAAGCTTTCACTTTTGTTACATCTGCACCAGTGCCGAAAACTCCTCCTCCAGAGTTTTTTATTTGAAGATCGCATTGAGTAATTGAGCCAATAATTACAGTTTCTACTCCCAATAAACGACCAATATTAGCAGCTGTAGTTGCATCAACTCTGCTTGAAGCTCCTAAATTTTGCTCTTGTAAAATAGCTTCAATTTCACTTCTTTCAATTACAGAATATTGACCAGTTTTTACTAGTTCATTAACCATAAGATCGCTTATCCCTTTACCTCCACCAGGAATAAAAGACAAGAACATAGGATTTCCTATACTGCTGTAATCAAAATCTAATACAGCAATTCTTACTTTTTTTCTAGAGTTAGATGTTTGGTCAATTTTTACCGTATTGGTTATAGGATCAATAGAATTGATTTCTGATGCTTGTACTGAATGATAATGAGAAGTTGCCAAATGTAAAATCAAGGTAACGGTAGTCAAAGATACAGAAGAGGATTTGTAAAAAAATTTTGGAGTATGGTCAGACATAAGTCAAAATTATTGAGATAAGATAACAGATAATATTAAAGCAATAATCATCTTTAATATTGCTAGTTAGGATAATATAAACTTCCTGATTTTTACTTACTTAAAGCGTAAAATAAAGATTTTTTTTAGATACTGTATTAGTCAGCAGTAATTTATGACAAATACTTTTCAATATTTCTTCATTATTAAAAATGAGAACTGCTATATCTAGCATCATTGTTTAATTATGACTTGATATTTTAATTAATATTTACATTCTTTTGATAAAGAAGATAAGATAGTAAAAATTTTATTTATTTCTTTTTGTAAAAGTTGTCTTTCTCCTTGAAAGTTATTAACTAAAATACTGAATACTAATGTTTCATTATTGGGCAATTCTAAATAACCAGATAGGTTATTTACTCCTGATAATGTTCCTGTTTTTGCCCATAGCTTACCTGGAATATTTTCTAGACGATTTTTTAAAGTTCCTTCAACTCCTGCTAGAGCGAAAGATTCTTTATATACATTAGCAACACGGGTTTGAGACATTTTAGTTAAAAGATCCACTAAAACTTCTGGGGTGACTAAGCTATGACGAGATAAACCAGAACTGTCTTCTAGGATGTAACTATCTGAATCAATTTTTAACTGATTTAAAACTTCTTGAATTGCTTCTGTTCCTGTTTTGGTATTAAGTTTATTAGCAAGAATATTAGCTATTATTTCTGCGTAGAGATTATTGCTTTCTTGATTTATTTCTTGGATTATCTTTTTAAGAGGCTGAGAAAAAATACTAACGATAATTCTGGATTCAGGTATGCTTAAAGCTTCTTTTACTACTTGTCCTTGATTAACTTTAATTCCTGATTGAAAAAAGAAAAGACGTAAAGTTTCTAAGAAATAGTTGGGAGTATCGAGTATAGCTAAATCCCAATCATCTGGTTGATTATTTTTAGGCAATTCTCCTTGAATCTTTAAAGTGGGTTTTCCCAAAACTCCAGTTATGTCTATATTGTAAGGAGTTTCAGCACTGGCAGTAATACCCTGATTAATCAGATTCCATTGTCTAGCTGCTATTGTATCTGACCATCTGAATCTTACTTTTTCTCCTGGGTTTTGGGGTAATAGAGTGAGGGTGACAGTATTTTCATTTAAGATGATGCTATTAACTGCAACAGCATAATAGTAATAAATATCTGACCATTCCCAAGTAGGGTTAAGGGGATTTTGGGGAAAGTAACTATCTTCAATTATTAACTTTTCTATCCGTTTAATTCCTAATGTTTGCAACTGCTGTACTATATTTTTCAGAGATTCTGATGATATAGTGGGGTCTCCTTTACCCTTTACTTGTAATGTAGTGAGATTGGGCAAATTACCAGTAGCATAAATAGGGGTTTTGATGCGGAATTCCGTCCCTAACTCTAGTAAGGCAGATGCGCTAGTGAAGAGTTTGACATTAGAAGCAGGAATAAAGTACTTATCGCGATCGCGACTATAAATAACTTTACCAGAATCGAGATTTTTAACTAAGATACCCCAACGAGATTTACTAAATTCAGGGCGATCAATAATTGAATCTATCTCTAGGGATAGGTTTTGAGTACAGACAGAAACAGGTTTTTCATCAGCTTCTGCTATTGAGGGCAAGAGAAAGTTAATAGTAAAAATACAAAAGATTAGTTTCCCAAATGCACATTGTTTAAACATCAGTTTTTAAGCATTTTAATTATTCTAAAGTTGTTGGATAATTGTGCTGATCTGTTTCAGCAGGATTAGCTCTCTTGCAAAAGTAAATTTTTAATCAATTTCTCCCTTGTTATGCGCTTGCAAAGCTCTACCCGAAGGGGCAGCGGTATCCTTTAGGACTCCCCAGTCTCTCCCATCTCCCTGGTCTTTTTAATTATTATCAGGGTTAACATCTACTGGTGGTACTGGGTCATAACCTCCTGGATGGAAAGGATGACATCTTAAAATTCGTTTAATAGCTAACCAACTTCCTCTCAAAGCACCAAATTTTTCTATCGCTTCTATTGCGTATTGAGAGCAAGTAGGTTGAAAGCGACAGCTAGGGGGAAATAACGGCGATATTAAACGACGATAGCCATTAATTAAGATAATTAAGAAATTTTTTAACATTAGGCAAACATTATCTTACGCATAATCCAACTTACTAAAGCTACAGCACAGATTACACCTAATTGTCCTGGTAAGGCAGCAAAAGAATAAAAATTCAGACTCTGTAATAAAGTTATTCCTTCTGCCAAACCTTGCCAATAGGATAAAAAAGTCAGATAAATTATTCCTGTTAAGTGAATTACCAATAACCCTGCAAGACAACTTAACACCAGAGAATCAATCCGAGGTAAATTTTTAAATGCCAGATAGCCACAAACCCAAGCACCAAAAACAAAACCCAACAAGTAACCAAAATTAGGCTCTAGAACATATTGCCAACCACCACCACCAGAAAATAGGGGTAGTCCTAATAGACCTAAACTTAAATAAGCTATTTGGGATAAGATGGCAGCGTTTTTACCACCTAAACAACCTGTTAGTAATACCGCACCAATTTGGTAGGTAACTCCCAAAGTAGCAATAGTAACTCCTTGACTTTGCCAACTCCAGGGAGCAGAAATGCTATGGGCTTCTACAAAAGTTCCTGCCACAGTTAAGATAAAACCAATCACTGCCCATAAAATTACCTCAGGGACAGAGGGAGTGTAGGTTTGATAATTGGGATCAATCCTTAAGTCTAACTCTTCTCGTAACCAATGATTTTCAAATCTTGCATCATCTAAGTCTTGTTGTTTCTGTTCGATGGTATGTTGAAGACGAGCAATAATTATTTTGACAGTATAAGGAGTTCTCTCCCACTCAAAATCGCTAATTTCTGGACTAGGTTTAGCAAGTTGTTTGAGGTTAGACATATAGGGGACTGGTTAATGGCACTTATCAGTTTACCCTTACCAAAATAAATTGGGCACTATATTGTCAGAGAGCTTAGGACTTTTTTAAGTATTCTTTGCAAGATTTAATAAATACTGTCCCCACTGAGAAGCCAGGGTAGAGTCAGTGAACAAAATTTTAATAGGTTGCTTAGGCTCAACTAACTGAAATTCTAAAGTAGCTTTGCCTTGATTTTCTGAATCATCCCAATCTATAATGTTATTTCCTACAAGTAAGCGAATATCTTTTACATCTTGGAGGGAAAAAGTTTGTAAGTCTTTAATCCCTTTGGGGGTGGGCATTCCCCAGGTGATAATATTGTCTTTGTATCCCAGTACTGTATAAATGTCGTATTTGGCTTTATCAAATTGTTCTGACCAAATGCGATAACCTTCAACTTTTTGGTACTCTTTCCAACCTCTCCAGGCTAACCAAATAATTAATGCCAATAAAGGCAACCACATTAGTCCTCTTGCCATATTTTTGATTCAATATTTTGTTGTTCTATAGTAATCCTATGTTATTTGGTATCACCACACTAATGATATAACAAAGATTATTGTGATCGCGATTCTACTCTATTTTGTGCTTCTAATTGTTCACTATCTTCCAACTGTTCCTTATTACTATATAGCTTTGTTCCACATTGTTTACAAAACTGAGCATCGGGATCATGACTAGATAAATTACAATTCTTGCATTGTATTGCTACTAGATTGACAGTTTTTATCACTTGTTTAATCAATTCTCCTAATTGCCAG
>JASJDF010000374.1 GCA_030065715.1 Xenococcaceae cyanobacterium MO_188.B19
ATTAATTGACTAACTACATGGGTATGAAGATGTAACCCTCTCATCTTGCCAATGGCTGTATCGTGGATATCGGGTACCGATTTGGCAGTGATTCCTACTATAACTACACGGTCTTTAATCCAGCTTGGATCAAAAGTCTCTTTCTCTTCTAAAATGTCCCTAATGGTTACCTGCTGTGCTATTTGGGGAGTACGACGATAGGAAATAAGCAGTTGATTACCTCGATCGTCAAATTGTTGATAACCTCCACTACGATTGACTAGTCTGTTAATAATTTTTGTACCAAATTGCCAATTTTTTCCAGAAGTCGTCACGGGAATATTTTGATGTTCAAAATAACGATAGGTGAGTTGCCAAGCAAAGGAATAATCAGTTTGACAATAGTTGGTTTTTGCTACAGCATTGTCGCTACGAGAGAGTAAATAACGGCGTACTTTGTCGTCCCCGCCACGAGTAATTTGTAGGTCATTAAATAATATATCGACAAAACCAACCTGCTGTTTCGGGCTATTTTGAGGAGGAGAAACACTGTTTTCTAGATTATTAACACTACCAAAACAAATGGCGACTACATTAGGCTCTTGCCAATATTTTGAATATTCTGGTTTGTTTTCAGAATTGCCTGGGAAAACAGGGCGATCACGAAAAATATCAATGCCAATGACTGCTGGTTGATACTTTTGTAATTTTTCGATCAACTTTGCCAAGATGGGATCGGGAAGAGGATAACCATATTTATCTTTGCCAATATCTCTATCGTCTGCGCCCACAAGCAAAATACGGCGATCGCCTGATTCTTGAGGGAGTTGTTGACTGAGATAGTCAAAGGCTGGTAATTCTAGACCTTGCAGTATCCCGAACCATCTCAAAGCCATAACTGCTATGGTTGCGATCGCGCTACTACTTAAAATTAGGGAAAGTTTTGGTTTAGGAGAAACATCATTTTTTCCCCCAATTAATTGTTGCCAAGTAGGAGGAATTGCAGCAGGATTTTGCACTATTAGAGGCAACCAAGAAGCGCAAGGATATTTATCTTCTAATCCTTGTAATTTTGCCCTAGCTTCTTTTACTGCTAAGTAAAAACTTGCTCCTTTAGCATAGTCTGTTAAAAGGTATTTGAGAAATTCTTGAGCTACTTTATCTGGTACTGGTTCTCGCATTACCAATATTTGGGGAATGTTTAAATCTGCTAGTTCGCGAGCTAATCCCAACCCATTACAAGAATTAAAAATGGCTATTTGTAAACCTTTTTCTGCTGATTTTTTTAAAGCATATTTTAATTCAGTAACTTTTAAAGTATCTTGCTGATTAATATGAATAGATCCCGTTTTTTTACTATAATCACTATTACTATGTCCAGCAAAAAAAAGAATATCCCACCCTTCAGAATGCCATAATTGTTCTGTTATTTCTTTTCTTTCTGGTTCAACAAGTAAAGTAACATGACTATTAGGCAATTTCTTTAAAATTTGGCGGTCATGTTCTGTATTAATTCCTTCACTATTACCAATAATTGCTAATATTCTAACTTTCTCACTAGAAGATTTTAAACTAAGTTCTTCCTTCTCATAATTGTATTTACTAATTGCTATTTCAGCTTTAGTATAATATTCAAACCAATCAACTAAATGCCAAGGTAAACATTGTAGTTGAGTATTTTCTGTTTGAATTAAAATTCTAATTTCATCATTGGGATTTAATTTGGCTAAAAACTTTTCTCGTAGAGGGCGAAAAGTTTCAGAATCTAGCCAAGCATTTAAACTCTGGAGTAATTCCCTAGAATTGCGATCGCAATCTTCAATATAAGAATAATTAGAAACAAAAACTTTTTTCGGTTCTAATCTGACAACTAAATTTAAATTTAAATAAGAAGTTTGCCAAAGACGGTATTTTTCTGGAATATCCGCAGCAGGAGGCAGGCGAGAATTAATTTCTAATTCAGGAGGTAATCCTTGTTTTCCAATGAGTAAGGTAACAGCAAATCCTTCAGTAAAACTACCATTTCCTATCTTTAAAACAACTGTATATACATTTACCATCGATCATTGAACATTAAAAATTTAATCTCTTTAATTATTAAAGCTGAAATTTTTCAAAAAACTTAAGATCATCTAAAATTATTTTGACACTGAAAACCTCTTCGGGTTGTCCCGTAAATTGAAGTTGAATATAGTTATCTCGATTTCTAGCTTGAACTTGCATGAAAACCTCATCAGGTGATTCTATAATTTGCAATTTTAAGGCTTCAGGCAAATAGATATCATTAGGGCTTGGATGTACTTGAAGAGTAACACCAATATTACCATTGGCTTCTGGATTCATTTCAATTAGTAAAATTACATTGCGATTATTGAATTGAATTCCTAAATTAATTAATTTTGCTCTGCTCACCCTCGTATTTATCATCTCAAATTCTGACAGAGTTGGCTCTAATAACTCAATACTTCTAAATCCAAAAGCTGGGTTTAGTTGTTCTGGATTCAAAAGACTGTCTACTGTTCGCCATCCTTCATCGAAATAATTATTAAACCATTGACCCAAATTAATGGGAGGGTTATCTGTAACGGGTTCTTGTAAATCATGCAAGCGATCAATTAACGCTTCTGGGGGTTCGAGATTGGTAATCTGTAAATTTTGCGTCTTTACTTGAGCAGTAAAACCTAAAATAGCAGCTTTTCTCAACTCATGATCTATGCTTACTATCACGTAACCAATGTTTGAATCCCAAACTTCCATAGGAATGTAACAATTATCAGCAGAAGTTTTAATTGGGCGACATTCTAATTTCCCTACTCCTGGTATATCCAAATCCGCTACATTATTACTAGTTCGCATCAGAGGATTCCAAGTGTCGGTTTGAGTCAAATCTGTCGCAATTTCTAACATGCTCAAATAGTTATTTACTACCAGCACAGCTAAAGTATTCAATAAAACTTCTTCCGACTTTTCTTGGCTGGATTGTTGGGCAGCAAATTCTTGAGCTGTTTGACGGTTTTCTTGAGTAATGGGTAGAGGAACAGCAAACTTTTTTAGTTCCTGAGATTTAAAAATCATAATTATGATTGTTTGGTTTATATGTATCCTTGAGATTGACTAAATTCTCTAAGTAATGGCTTACACTTACGTTGATAAAAACTACTTAGAGTCCCTGCTGGAACACCATATTCTTGAGCTAATTTTTCCCAAGGAGTCTCAGGTGGTAATCTTCTGAGAATTAAAACTTGAGAAGTAATATGAGGATGATTTTCTAAACAAATTCTACGCAATCTTTTTTGAGTATCGGCTGAAGCCCAGGCTTCAATTTCTTCTAATATAGGAGGAATTTCTGGTTTAGCTGGTAAATTAGCTACTGGATCGATAACTTTGTTATCTGAATCCATCAACATAGATACCGTATGATGATTGTCTTTAACCATTGCGATATAACCATCTTTGAGTCGCCACTTAAGATAAGTATTTAACCAAGTAACAAGATTGGCTTGTTCAGGATCATAAGTTCTACTGGATTTACCCTCGCAGATATTACGACAAAAATAGATCCAAGTTTCTTGCAGAGCATCCTCATAATATGAGGTATTTTCTTGCCATAATTGACTGTTTACTAGTCTGATAATTTTTGTGAGATTTTTTTGGCGTTTTTTACTCCCAGGAGGATGTTTACAGGCTTCTTTTACAAGCTGCGATAAGATTTGTGATGATTCTTTCATCTGTTATGGGATTGGCGAAGTTAAAGTGGGGATTTACCTTCGACTATAAACTTTTGTGTTTGAGTTCTTCATTAATTTTAGGTTCCTTATTTATATTCAGATAAGTTGTTTGACGAAGTAGAGGCAGAGCAAGTCTCGCTTCGCTTTGTCCTTTCAGGACAGAGTACCATCAACCTTCTATGAACATTTCAGTCCTATTGACAACTCTCACGCAATTTTTTACAAAAATACATATTTTGTACTTGGGTAATAAGAAATCTAATATTCACTATCTTGGAATTTATCTCTTCTAGGATTATCTTCCCACTCTGATCGCTCATCTCTGTCTGATGGCTCATCTCGATCCCAATCCCTTGGTTCATCAGAATAACTAGAATCATCCATTGGTTGATAATCTACATAATCGCTGGAAACTACATCATCTTCATCATCGTAGCTTGTGCCGATACCTTCATCGTAGCTTCTGCCTATCCCTTCATCATAAGGACGTTTTCTTAATTCATCAAAATTGCTATTTCTATCAGATTCATAACCTCTATTTCTTTCTTCTGTTGGGTAATTTCTATCTACATCGTAAGGATCGGAGGGGTTTCTTCGAGTTGTGTTACGAGATGGTTCATCATAATAGCGATCGCTTCTAGTAGAAGCTCTACCCAGATCATCTTCATATTCGGAACGGGAGGAATAGGGACGATCTTCAGCAGTATTGGGTCTTTCTGGTCTATAGCGATCGCCTAAATCTTCAGAACTGGGACGACGGCGAGGGGGATAAACATCTTGTTCTCTTGATTGTGAAGCACGACGACGAGGGGTTCTACGAGGTTGGGGGTCATCATAACCCCGAAGTCTGGGACTATCATAGTTGGGTTTAGCATCTTTGTAATTATAGCTGTCTTCAATGCGATCGCGATTGTATTCTTCTTCCCGATAAACCCTAGTGCGACTTACAGGGCGTTCTCGATCTACAGTAGGAGTATTTCTTCTAGCTTGTTCTGTTGCTACTGCTCTTAAGCGAATACTCTCCACAGCAAAGAAAATTGCTGAACCAGATAATAGAAATTGACCAAACTGTAAAATTGGGTCGAGTCTCCATCCTTGAAACAAAAGAATAAAACCACATAGAAGACCGACAGCAGCAAAAAATATATCATGATCGCGGGACAATTCTGGACGTACAGAACGTAAAAAATAGAGTGAAGCTCCTGCTACTGCCAAAAATAATCCTAATATACTGGCTGAATTCAGCCCAAAGTTAACCATTGCTGCTCTCCGTCGTTACCGATAGAAGTTTCTTTTTACTTTACTTTATTTAAATCAGACTAGGCTGATGCTATTGATTTTAGTTTGTTTTTATTGTGTCTTACATTCTCGAATATTGCCTGGTGATATTTCGCTAAATCCCCAAAAAAATCAGTATCGGAAATAGTATTCCGATACATGAGTCTTTAACTAGTATATTCTTTTATAGTTAATTTGAACTAAGAACGTTCAATTTTGTCGAATTGGCTAAAAATAAGTAGAGCGATAGTCGCAGGAACTACTACAATTAAGCCACCAGCTACCAAGCTCCAAATAAAATTAGATAAAGAAGGGGTCATAGTTTTAAATCCTTGTTATTGATACTTGAACTTCCCTCGCTAAAAGCTAAGGATTCCCTTATAGACTCTTATCTAGAGAGAGTTTTAAACTCTGCCCCAGACAGACCGTCTTTACAGGGCTGTTTCACCGCGAGCGTTCCGACCGCAGGTTTGTTATTTATTTAGTGGGCTTTACCGCTAAAGGCATTGTACCACTAGCTTTGGCTTTAGTTTTTGACACTCACACGTCTGAAAGCGCGTGTGATTCTTAAGAGATATCAGAATCCTTAAAGGGCTAGCCAAAAGCCCGCTACTCTCTCGCCTACCCCTTCCAACCTTCCCACCCCCTTCAACTTCCCCCTGCAAGGGGGAAACCTAATGTTCCTCTCCTTTCAGGAGAGGGTAGGAGAGGTGGGGAAGACCAT
>JASJDF010000375.1 GCA_030065715.1 Xenococcaceae cyanobacterium MO_188.B19
GCTGCTACTTCAATTGTTTTAGCATCATAGGTGTTAGTTATTAGTTTGGGATACAAGCCAATACCAACGATGGGGATTAAGAGACAGGCAGTAATAAAAATTTCACGGGGTTCAGCGTCTATGTTAAAGCCATCTAGTTTAAGTTTAGGATTAGCTTCGCCGTAGAAAACTTCTCGCAACATTGACAGTAGATATATGGGAGTCAGAATTAGACCGACAGCAGTTAAGAAGAGGATCCCGACTTTGAAACTATTACTATAGACATCGCTAGTAGCAAGACCGAGGAAAATACTCAACTCTCCCACAAAGCCACTCATTCCAGGCAAAGCTAGAGAAGCCATTGCTCCTGCGGTAAACATGGCGAAGGTTTTAGGCATTTCTGTTGCCATACCACCCATTTCATCCATCATGAGGGTATGAGTACGTTCATAAGCTGTACCAGATAGGAAGAAAAGAGCAGCAGCAATTAAACCATGAGAAACCATCTGTAGCATTGCGCCGTTCATTCCTAAGTCTGTGAATGATGCGATTCCAATCAAGATGAATCCCATGTGGGAAATGGAAGAAGATGCTAGTCTGCGCTTGAGATTGGTTTGTCCGAAGGCGGTCCATGCACCATAGACGATATTGATTACTCCCAATACAACGAGTAAAGGAGCAAATTTAATGTGAGCATGGGGCAACATTTCAATGTTAAAGCGAATTAGCGCGTAACCACCCATTTTTAAGAGTACTCCTGCCAAAATCATGGAAATTGGTGCAGAGGCTTGGCTATGGGCATCAGGTAACCAGGTATGTAGAGGAAATATGGGTAATTTAACGCCAAAAGCAATCAGGAATCCGACATAAGCTAGTGTTTCTAGAGCTAGGGGATAGTCTTTCATCCCTAATTCGGCAAGATTGAAAGTTACGTTATCACCATAGAATGCCAGGGCTAATCCAGCGACCAGAATAAATATAGAAGCTAAAGCTGTATAAAGAATAAATTTAGTTGCTGCGTAAAGACGTTTCTTACCGCCCCATATGGAGATTAGTAAATATACTGGGACTAGTTCAATTTCCCACATTAAGAAAAAGAGTAAAATATCTTGGGCTGCAAAAACTCCAATTTGCGCGCTATATAAAGCTAGTACTAAGAAATAATATAATTTAGGTTTATTAGTTACTTTCCAAGAAGCAAGAATAGCCAGAGTCGTAATTAATCCTGATAAAAATATTAGAGGCATGGATAAGCCATCGACTGCCAGAGACCAACTTAATCCTAGTTGGGGCATCCAAGAGTAAGTTTCTGTCAGTTGAAATTGGGGGCTTGTGATACTGTAGTTTTCCCAAAAGACATAAATCATGAGGGCTAGATCGGCTATAGCCACATATAGAGCATACCATCTGACGGTTTTGCCTTCTTTGTCGGGAATAAGGGGAATAGCTAAAGAAGCTAGTAAGGGTAAAAGAGTTATGGCGGTTAGCCAGGGCATTGAGGCATTTTCCATTATATTAGGCACTTATACTTATTAATGCTTATGCCTAATTGTATGAAGCTTTATTAAGAAACGACAAGAGTTAAACAATAAACTTTTCATGAAGCTTATTAGTGTTTTTTCCAGGGTTTATACCCAATTTTCAAAAAAAGCTAGCTTGAGTAAACTCAAAAGAAACGGAAAAACAATTTGAAAATAAAAATAATTATTCCAATTACGGGATATACTCAACGTTTACGACACCAAATCATAAATAATTTTTCTAATTCTACCCAGACAAAGATCAACGTACTAAAGCCTAAACAAATTAGAAGCTGTTGTAAAGATAATATTTCTGTATCAAAGAAACTGCGTAAAGGTGGAAGATAAATTAATAGCAATTGTAAAACAGTAGTTACGAAAACAGAGCCTAAAAGATAAGGATTAGAAAATGGATTGAGTTGAATTGTTAAGCGTTTTTTTGATCGCACTGCCATAGCGTGTCCCATTTGAGCTAGACACAGAGTGGTAAAAACCATAGTCTTCCAACTATTGGGGTTGATTGTTGACGCTGTTGCATGATAGGCATATACCATTAAAATAATGGTAATAATCGCAAAAATAATGCCAATACGGATCATATAAAACCCTAATCCATCGGCAAAAATACTCCCTTTGGGGTTAACAGGAGGGCGTTTCATAATATCAGGTTGGGCGGGTTCAACAGCTAGGGCGAGGGCTGGTAAACCATCGGTTACCAGGTTCATCCAGAGAATTTGTAAGGGAGAAAGAGGCACATCTGGCAAACCAATGAGAGGAGCACTAGCAATGACGATTACTTCTCCGATATTACTGCCCAGGATATATTTAATGAAGCGACGAATATTGCTATAAACTACTCTGCCTTCCTCTGTTGCAGCGACAATAGTAGCAAAATTATCATCTAGCAATATCATATCACTGGCTTCTTTGCTCACATCTGTGCCAGTAATACCCATGGCAATACCGATATCTGCCTGTTTTAGTGCGGGAGCATCATTAACCCCATCTCCTGTCATAGCAACAAAAGCATCTTGTTTTTGTAAAGCTTGAACAATGCGAAGTTTATGTTCAGGGGCAACACGAGCATAAATATTAGTTAGAAAAACTTCTTTTTCTAATTCTGACTGAGACATATATTCTAGTTCTTTTCCTGTCAAAACTCGACTGCCTGGTTGGGTAATTTCCAATTTTTTTGCGATCGCCATTGCTGTAAGTTGATGATCTCCTGTGATCATCATGGGGCGAATTCCTGCTTGCTTACACTTCCTTACTGCTTCTTTGACTTCTTTTCTGGGTGCATCCATCATCCCCACCACACCCAGCCAAATCATCTCTGTTTCCGTAGTTTCTGAACAATCTCCTGAAGGAATTTGACTTAGTGGTTTATAAGCAAAACCCAAAACTCTTAAAGCTTTTTCTGCTAGACTTTCATTAGTCTGGAGGATATTATTTCTTGCTGCTTCTGTTAAAGGCAATATCTGCTGATCTTGTTGAAAAGAAATACATCTTTCTAAAATTAGTTCAGGAGAACCTTTGGTAAACATCAGATATTCAGAATCTTGGGGATAATTAGGCACTAGAGATGATAAATTACTAAAATTACCATTTTCCTCCTTTCTAGTTCCTTCTTCTTCCTTCCTCCTTCCTCCTTTCTTCTTCCTCCTTCCTTGTTCCTTAATTGGATAAACAACACTCATGCGCTTTCTTTCCGCAGAAAAGGGAAACTCTCCCACTCGCCTTGTGTGACTATTGAAACTTTGTTGAGTTAAACCAGCTTTTCCCGCCAAAGATAATAATGCTGCTTCTGTTGGATCGCCTAAGATATCCCATTTACCTTGAG
Source organism: Xenococcaceae cyanobacterium MO_188.B19 (assembly GCA_030065715.1). Classification (GTDB taxonomy): domain Bacteria; phylum Cyanobacteriota; class Cyanobacteriia; order Cyanobacteriales; family Xenococcaceae; genus JASJCP01. Next base: position 3,340 of record JASJDF010000375.1, read on the forward strand.
TATTTTGAAATAGACTGGCATCATTACATAAAATACCAGCGATTAAGAGTATTTTTGACTCATAACTGATATTATTGTCTGAATGTTCACTTTGATGGGATGAATTAGACTGATCACATTCACCCCTACAGAATTTGCCTACTGGTTGGTATCCTTCCCCTGTAACTTCCCAAGAACCTCCTAAAGTTACCACTTGCTGCACAATCATTTTATTTTGGGTTAGAGTTCCTGTTTTATCAGAACAGATAGTGTTAACTGAGCCTAAAGTCTCTACTGCGGGGAGTTTACGGATTAAAGCATTACGTTTCACCATTCTTTGGGTACCTAAAGCCAAAGTAACAGTAATTACTGCGGGTAAGCCTTCGGGTACTACGGCTACCGCCATAGAAAGGGATACTTCTACTAAGTGTTGAAAATGACTCCACCCCGTTCTCAATACCCCAATGACAATTACCAAAACTACTAGGGAAACCGAACCAGTAACTAGAGCTTTACCCAACCCCTCCATCCTTTTCTGTAAAGGGGTTGGCTCAGTTTCGACTGACTGGAGCATTTGGGCGATTTTACCCAATTCTGTCTGCATACCCGTAGCGGTGATAACAGCTTTGGCTCTTCCTTGTAAAACTTCTGTACCAGTAAAAACTGAATTAATGCGATCGCCTAAAGGAGTGTCTTTGGCTAAACCTTGATGCAAAGAAGATTTTAAAACTGGTTCTGCTTCTCCTGTTAAGGCTGATTCCCGAATTTGGAGATTGGCAGCTTCAATAATTTGTCCATCCCCACAAATGCGATCGCCAGCTTCTAAATAAATAATATCTCCAGGAACTAACTGATCTGCGGTAATTTCAATTCTTTTCCCTTCTCGTAATACTTGCACCATAGGAGAAGTAAGATTTTTGAGAGCAGCAAGAGCCTTTTCTGCCCGACTTTCCTGCAAATAGCCTAAGATACCATTGAGAGTCACAATCAGTAGGATGGCAATAGTATCCTTAAAAGGAATTTCCCCCTCGATTATTCCTGAAGACTGTAAATTGATCAGATCTAAAATTCCAGAAATTACAGCAACAGCAATCAACATCAATAACATGACATCTTTAAACTGATCTAAGAGAATTTCCCAAGAAGTACGTGGCTTTCCTTCCTGAATCGTATTGGTTCCATAATATTGCAATCGATTCTGGGTGACAGAAGTAGTTAAACCTTTATGGGGATTGCTTTCTAGAGCTTTTAGAGTCTCTTCTATAGTTTGGGTGTACCAAACTTGCTCAGATTCAGTCAAAGATTGAGATTGTTGATTCACGGGAAGTATTATTCAATACCATTTTCTGCCCTAATTATAGGAATTATGGGAAAACATTGAGCTAGGCATATTTAACTAGCATCAAGTATGAAGTTCGCAATTGGCAGTGACTTTGCAGTAAATAAAGTCAAAAAACTAAAAACTTTAAGAAGAAAAATAAGTTTAATGCTGCTCAAAACCTAGATTTTTGTATTACTTTGAGCTTAAAAATTTCATTTTTTATTAAAATATCTTTATCTACTTCTAGCTTAGTGGACTTTACCATATCCCAATGGGTCAGATTTTACTATTGGGCAAAATTATCTAATTATTCACGATTTATCTTTAGATTAAAAATTATAGGAATAACTAACGGGTGTTACCACTGAAAATAGATGTGGAGAAGTAGTAATGGGTAAGTCTAGAAATAATTTATCTCAATGGAGCGAGGAACTTTTCTTAAGCAATAATAAAACAGAAACAACAGCTAAAATAGGAGCAAAAGAACCTTCTATCATAAGTCTTTTTATGTTAATTTTTGTAACTTTAAGTCTGTATAGTTTTGGTTTTTATCAATTGAGTCAAGCTGTCAATAGTTTTGTTGATATTGTTGTGGAAAAAGTCGATTAAGATTACTGATATGAAACGATATACTTCTTGACTCTGTCATTGGAAAGTAGCACCAGTGATTTGATATTGATAAACATGAGACTCAATTACCTATCCTTGACTAATGTTGATTGCCGTTGACGTAGAAATTCCTTTTCCTTGTCCTCTGGTCTATGTGACCTATCGAGACCAACTTCTCAAGTTGGTCAAATATATGGACTCGGTGGACAGAGTAGAGGTCAAATTCCGTCAGCAAGAAAAGGGGCGAGTTAACTGTATCAACGAGTGGCATAGTAATGCTCAAATTCCTGCTCCAGTGAGAGCAGTAGTGGGGGAAAATTTGTTTTCTTGGACTGAGTCTGAAATCTGGAATGAATCTGACTTAACAGTCAGATGGCAAATTCAAAGCCATACTTTCACCGAAGCAGTTGCCAGTTCTGGGGAGGATCGTTT
>JASJDF010000376.1 GCA_030065715.1 Xenococcaceae cyanobacterium MO_188.B19
AGGGAATCTTTTACTGCTAACCGCCTACCTTTACTCAGATTACCTGAAGACATCCTTGAAGCTCTCAGAGGCGGCAAAATTGAATATACCAAAGCTAAAGCGATCGCCCGAATTAAAGATAAAGAAATTAGAACTCAATTATTAGAAGATGTGATCGCCAAGTCGTTATCATTAAGTCAAATCCGAGAACTAATTAAAGAGTCTCAACCACCCAAGCAACAATCAGAATTAAGAACTCGCTTTAATGCTACTTATAAAAGAGCGAAACAAGCTAAAAGTCTCTGGAGTAATACCAAGAAAAAGAAACAATTAGAATCATTGTTGACGAGATTAGAAAAATTAATTGATGAAGACTGACTGGGGAAGAGAAGCAGCAGTTAAGAGATGTTGAAATTAATTTAGAGTAATGAAATGGAATTTCAAGATATTAGTTTAATCAAGGGATATCACGTCCACGTCTACTTTGACGAATCCACTGTTGAACAAGCAAAATTGTTATGCGAAGAAGCAGGAAAACGATTTTCAGTAACGGTAGGACGAATACATCAAAAACCTATTGGTCCTCATCCGAATTGGAGTTGTCAGCTTGCTTTCAGTCGTAATGAGTATGCAGATTTAATGTCTTGGCTAGCTCTCAATAGAAAAGGTCTAACAATTTTAATTCATCCTCTGACGGGAAACGATCTATTAGATCATACCGATTATGCGTCTTGGATGGGCAAACCCCAAGTTCTAAAACTCGATGTGCTGCGATAATTGGAAAGCTTGACATACATATTAAGATTAGCAATTATCTCAAACTTTCAAACCCTCTACTTTAGAAATTAACTCATCTAATGTTTGAATTTGGTTCAATTCTGCCTGAGAAATCATGATACTTAACTCGTCCTCCTGCTTGAGAATTACTGGATAGTCAAACTTCTTACCATATTTCTGCTCGAATTCATCTCGATGTAAGAACTCCATCTCTGTGTTAGATTCTTCTCTGAATTTCTTCCACTTTTTATGTTCCTTAAACAACCCAAAGGTTAAATCGCAGAGATTGCATTCATAAGTAGTCGGACTAATGGCTTTATGCCCTATATCTATGAGGGTGTTAATCAAACCGCTATCGGCATTATAGACAAATATTAGTTTCATCTTAATCGTTATCTAGATTTCTGAGTTGAACGTTAACGTCATTGAGATAAGCTTGATTGTTAATAGTTTCTGGTGCTAGTCTCCCGCTAGCGATCGCGCCTTGGACTAAATCTTGAGCAGTTACTTGTCCTCTGCCAACTGCACTGATAAAAGCACCATTACTGGGAATCCCCTGACTCTTAAAAAAGCCTTGATAGCCACGAGTAACTAGATCAAAAGGGGCAATTTCATTTTGAATGTTGCTGATGGAATTTTGATTGACGGCAGCTATTTCCCCCGCCAAAGCAGGAGCAGTAACTAAAGAAATAGCTAAAGTGGATAAACCTAATAATAATCTGCGTTTCATAATTATTTATTTCTCTTCGATTTAAGTTCGTTTAATCTTTCCGTTTCTGGTTGTTTATATAATCCCTAACTACAATGAGTTGATTCTGACAGTTATCTAAGAGTTGACTAATAGCAAAAGTTAATTTTCCTGAATCGAATCTGAGAGAGAAATGAGACTACTACAAACAACAAAAAACCTCGGCATACATACCAAGGTCGAGCAGGAGAAATCAATGCTGATGAGAAAAATTGATGTTTGCGATTAAAGGTTATTAGCTAACTACAAAAGAAACTAAAACTAATGCTGTAACGAATAAAGCGGCTACTGCGCCTTGTTTGAGATAGTTTTTCTGCTCCCATAGTGTGGGGTATTCTGCATAGGTCATTTCAGGTTCAACGGCGTAGTTGTTAAGAGTTCCGTTGTCTAGTTGAGTTGTGGTGTACATATTTGCTTATCTGTTGTTTACTTCTCTATGTAAACTAATATAACAAATATTGTTTACTTTTGTAAAGGTTATTTGACAAATACATTTTTATAGTATCAAGAAGTAGAGTTAATCGATACTGTAAACTGAGTATTAAGTTAGGCATCAGAACAGGTGTTCGATGACATCAATGCCTATTCCAGTCTTCAAGGCGATCGCTTTTTCAAACACGAAAAATAGGGGCATTATCTGCCCCTATTTGTTGTTGTCAATTAATACGAGGTTAGTTTTAGTATCCGTAGTGAGGAATATAACCGCCTAAATCTACTTGAGTTTGATTGTTAAGTTGAGTAGCATCTTGAACGATAGTGTTGCCATCACCAATTGCTGCTGCGGAGTTAGAGTTATCTTGAATGGATACTTGAGAATCAGGAGCGTCATAACCATAACCATAACCGTAACCGTCTACTTGAGTTTGATTGCTGTATTGGTCGGCATTTTGTAGAATCACGTTGCCATATCCCACAGCAGCAGCAGAATTAGAATTAGTTTGAATGCTAGTTTGTGAGTCTTGGGCGAAGGCAGCGACGGGAGTGAAAAGAACTGCAACTGTAGCTAGGATGCTTAATTTAGATGCTTTCATAATTCTTGACCTCTGTAAATTTGAATAAAAGTTTGTTTGTGTTGTTTGCTTACAGTTATTAGTTACGTGTTTGTCAATTTTTTTATGCAGTTTGACTTTTATTCCTAAATGAACATAAAGCTTGCAGGTATTTGTAGTGAACCGAAGGTAACTTAAATTCAGTATGTCACGTCTCTACGACTGGGCGGACAAATTGAAGTTTATTTATGCCAAAATTCTAAGCCGAGTTGAAATTTAGCGCAGCATCTTCGATCGGGCACTAGCTTCAGCGTTGTTAACAGCATTTCCGTACCCATCGTTGCCAATTTCTTCATAACCAGTTGCTTCACGGATAAAATCGCCTTCTTTTGCTTTAATAGTCAATTTTACTCTCTCTACTATAGTTTGGTCGTTAAAATGAGTTCTGATTTGCCAATCAAAGCCGGGTGCATAGTAATCTAGTAGCTTGATGTAGTTAGTCCAAGAGATATAGCTTACTTCTCCAGTCTTGGTTAGTTTTCCATCTTTACGAGAGAATACGGGCTTTTTACTCATTAATCTGGCTGTATGGTGGCAAAATCAGAGAGAATCTCAGTAATAGATCGCCTGAATTCCTTAAATTTAGGATGATCGCTGGGAAGTAGAGCCGGTGCTGAGCTGTGATGAAACCATGAGTTTTATGGTGGTGTAATGGTTATCTTAGTTGATGTGAACTGTACATATTTCTTAAGTAATTTATCGTATTAGAGATTTAGTTTGGTTGCTACTCGGATTACGAATATCCCTAAATGAACCATTAATTCACAGGTATCTCTAGCAAACGATAGTAGCCTAAAAAAGAGTGCTATCGGTTACCGATAGCATCATGATTACTGGCTTCCATTCCTGAAATCACCATCAAATGAGCGCGACAAACCTTCCTTACCCACTGAAGGGAAGAAAGTAACTTTGGAAATCCAGGGAGAAAACAACGTTACTGTTAAAGCCGAAGTTAACCGTAAAACCTTGAAAAAACAGGTAGCGAAGATGGATGAGTATGAAGACTGGATTGCTGCGCTTTCAGGCAAGATTAAGAGCATTTCAACTGATGGAGTAGTTGAACTCGAAGGCGCAGGATTGCAGGTTTTTGAAAAGAAAAAGAAAGAACCCAAGCCCGACTCCGAATCAACGGCTGCTTGAGAATTGGTGAACAATACGCGATCGCGTATTGGACAATTGATTTAACGCTTTTGAAGATTGATTTGGTAATTATTCTTGATTTTCTTCAGAGGAAACTGTACAAAAGAAGCTTCACCCGTCAGTTGCCAGTCAAACAAATATATTAAATGACAAGCAAATATCTTCGTAATTGTCATTGCCATCTGCGCTCCCAAACAGGCGTGTACGCCACCACCAAAAGGAATAAACTCATACATCTTTCCTTCATTGCGAGGAGGGAGAAAACGCTCTGGCTCAAATAGCTCTGGTTGGTGAAAGTATTCTGGCATGATGTGTGCCAATCGCGGTTCGGCAATCACAGTGCAGCCTTTGGCATAAAGCATTCCATCCAAGACTACGGATTTGGTAAGACGACGATTAGCTGTAGAGCTAGGAGGCGAAGTTCGCAGAGTCTCTTTGATTACTGCTTCTAAAAAGACCATTTGCTTCAATTGTTCCCAAGTAAAGGCGTTTAAGTCAACTGCTTCTCCTTTTATTTCTTGCTGCTCAGATCGTAATTTTGCTAATACCTGGGGAAATTTTCCTAGTTCATAAATGAGAGCAGATACCAATGCAGAAATTTGAAAATGGGATGCCCATAGCTGTAACAGACATTGATTTTCAATCAGAGCATCGCTGAAAACGCCGTCGGGGTTTTGCTGTTGACTAGCCAGCATCATCGAGAGAAAATCGGCTTTGGGGTCAATTTCTTCCTGGGATGCGAGCCGTTTCTAAATAACTGCTCGCATAAACGAGAGCAATTTTTCCCTTGCCTTCAATCCTCTGCCGTAGGCAGTTAAAGGAGATTTCCATTTTAATAAGCCATAGAAACCATCAAAATAAGTTTGGTAAAGAGATTTTAGTTCATGAGAGTTTGATAAAGGCAATCCATCAAAACTTTTGGGGTTAGTCCAGCAATTCTCATTTTGAAGAAGAGAAGAACTAAAGTTCTCTAAATAAGCAAGAGAACTAAATCTAAATTTCACCTTTCTCTTTGCTTTTTTGTCCTGACAATTTATGTTACATACATACTAATCAAAAATAACCATGATTCACCTATCCTAATTCTTCTAATTCAACAAAATTAGGCTTGATTTTCTAATTTTTAGGTGATTTATTCACTTTTATTAATTTACGTTTCTCTTCAATTTTTGGGGATTATTATTAACTTGTATTAACTGGCTCTCTTGACTCTCCTTCTGTTAAAATAAATATGAATAAATCATTCCAACTCTGAAACCACACATAGTTTAACAAAGCCCGAATATCATGTTTTGAATCTCTTTCTTGTGCCTAAGCTTTTTCGGACTTTTTGATACATACCATTGACTAAATCCAAGACATTATGAAATAAAAAAGCTAGAAGATTTAAAGATAACAAGATTTCCGATAAATTCTCTTGTCCATGACCTTGCATTATGTTCTAAGTGATATCCTTGATTTTTCAGAATATTATTGCTTTCATTTTCGACTTTCCATCTGGTTCTTCCACTGACAATCACGGGGAATATATTCGGCTCATTTAACTCATGATTCGTGATAAAACTATTTTTATAAATTACTTTATTTTTGGCGGTATCAAATATTTCTACTTCATACCAGTTGACCATTAAACTTGGTTCAGTTTCTCTCATTGGAACCTTATTTACATATTTATATCGATAAATTCTTGGTTTTCCTTTTTCATATTTTTTGATTGAACCAATTATCAGGTCTCCGTTTTTTTCTGAAAAATCTAGCCATTCATATAAACTTTTATGCGATGATGCTTTGGCTACAAAAATAAAATTGTATCCTTGTTCGACAACTAATTCACATATTGGTTGACCATTTTTTGAATTCAAAATTCAAAATTCAGAATTCAAAATTAAAAAGAGGTAATTTTTAATTGATTAATTCAGGTCACAAGCCCCTTCTTTCAAGAAGGAAAAAAATAGAAACGTG
>JASJDF010000377.1 GCA_030065715.1 Xenococcaceae cyanobacterium MO_188.B19
AGTCGTAACAGTTTGCTAAAAACAGGGATGCGTGCGGATTTCCTCAATGATCGTCAGAAAATAGAAAATTCCACTTGGTTTGGTTGTTATCTAGAAGGGATTAGAGTCGAATTCTATATCGAAGGGAGTGGTTTTTATGTGATCTCCAACATAGATCTACTTTCCCAAGAAATCTACTTCACCAAACAAGAAAACCTATCAGGACTCGACCCAGTAATTTACTATAGTCCTCAAACAGAATACCGAATTGCTACAGATATTATTACCCCCATCTTAGAAACTACTGTAGCTCAATTATCAGCGCGATCGCGTGTTCCCCTAACCTTAGAAGTCGCTTCTCGCCCCGAAAAAACTCCTCTCCGCTTGAGTCGTAGCCAACTCAAAAACATTCGCAAAAGCTTGCTCTACATTGCAGATGCTACTCCTGTTGCCACAGTTACGGAAGCCGATAAAACCAGTCTCTTACTAAGTTCCAATACTTGCGTTGAAATCGGTTACGCCATTGAAAGTAAAGATAACGGACAAATTCTGTTACTACAAAAGGAACGTTCCGATCTTTCTGGAAAATCACCCTTTGACGTTTCCGCCTACAAAGAACTTATCTTTAAAGACGAATCAGAACTAGAAAAAACCTTACCAAGTTTAATAGAGACTCTTCTCCAAAGATTTGCTATTCTCATTCATTAAGCTAAAAGATAAAATCAATATAATACTTTTGTTTGCGCTCCCAAATTTTGATTAATATCCTTAAAATACAGTAGGATTAATCCTCTTGGTGATTAAAGATGAGCCAAATTAAACGCCGTCATTTTTTACAATTAACTGGTTCTACATTAGCAACTTTGGGCTGGAGTCAGAGTAACTTTCTCAATGCTAGTAATAACTGTGGTAAAGTTTTAGCCCAAAACACCTCTCGTAAACTAGCGTTACTCATTGGAATTAATGATTATGACCGCAATGCTAATGGCTGGATACCTTTGAAGCGTTGTACTACCGATATACAGTTACAAAGGGAATTATTAGTTAACTGTCACAATAGAATTCCCAAGTCTTGCAGTCATTTTGATACAATTTCAACATTGAATCTTTAAATATAAAAGTTTTTAAGCATTCTATAATCAGTGTTGATATTGCAAGATAACTGCTAAAAATCAGCATAATAAAAATGCAATATCAATAAAATATAGAGTTCTTATTAGAAGTCTTTTAAATGAACTTTGAAGAGCTGAGCCAATTCCATTTTGGTTGTTTCATCGTGAAACTACACAATACTGTAGAGGGGCTATTAGCATAAAATCGTGTTTAATCTTAATAGAAAGTATTTTTTTGTTACAACAACAAATACTTCTCAGACTTCTCTAATGCACTCCACAAAAATGCATATCCTATTTTTTTCTAGAAATAGGAATTAGTGGACAAAACAAACAAAATTTTGTCACCACATAAATAAATCAAATAAAGAAAATTGAGGAGAAAATTAAATGTCCTTTCCCACTAACTTTGTCAATGATTTTACAGATCGTAATTTTTCTGACGATAACTTAACAAAAGGGACGAATCAAAACGACTTGATTGTGGCAGACTTTGGAAACGACATCATTCATGGTTTGCTTGGTAATGATGACATATACGGTAATATCGGTAACGATAAACTTTATGGCGATGGTGGCAACGACAAACTAATTGGTAGTTTTGGCAATGACTTGTTAGATGGCGGAAGTGGTATAGACACTGCTGATTATAGTGGCTTAAACACAGCCATTACTTTAGAGGCGGTAGGAGTAGTCAATAAAGGAATCAATGGACAAGATACAATTGCTAATATCGAGCGTATTATTGGTGCAGTAGGGCAAGACAATTCTATTGATGGTTCTACTGGAATAAGTCCTTTGACTTCTTTTAATGTCAATCTTGAGCAAGAAAAATTGACAGTTCAAGGAATTCCTGAATTGGGTAATGTTGATTTCACCATCGAAAACTTTGTCAATGTAACTGGAACTAGCCAAAATGACACCATAAAAGGTGATTCCAACAATAACATCCTAGAGGGTGGCAAAGGTGCTGACTTATTTATTGGTAGTGCTGGCAATGATATTATCGCTGGTAATAATGAAGCTGGTATTCAGGATAATGCTGATGATACTATCAGATATCAAGGCTTTGGAATTACCCTAAAAACTACAGGGACAGTTGAAAAAAATGGGGTTGGTACTGACCAGTTAGTTCGAGTTGAAACTATTGAAGGTGACGTAAACGAAAATAACTCCATTGATGGCTCTGATGCCACTGGTGCATCCTTCAATGTTGATTTGGGTAATCAATTTTTAAATATTAGTGTTATTGATGGACCAGTTCTAGACCGTACTGTAATTAACTTTAAAAATGTTATTGGTACTTCTGGTGCAGACACTATTGTTGATAGTAACTTAAGTAACGATCTCCAGGGAGGAAAGGGAGAAGATACTATTACAACTTCTGAAGGAAACGATACTGTTTCTGGTGGAAAAGGAAACGATATCATTGTGGCTGACTTAGGACAAGATGTTCTTTCTGGAGGAGATGGAAAAGATCTCTTTGTTTTAGAAAAAGACGGACAAGTTTCTTTTACTAAAAGTGGCGATGATGACTTTGCAATAATTACTGATTTTGAAACTGGTGTAGATAAAATTGAATTATTAGGTTCTTCCAATGATTATGATTTCACTCTTAATGCTTCTGAAACTTTGATTGCTAATAATAACGATTTAATTGCAGTAGTCCAAGGCGATTTCAACTCTAATACTGACGTAGAGTTTGTTTAATCTCTAAGAAAAATAATTAGTTAATAGTGCGAATAGGTAAGTTTTGAGACATAATCAGCCCTTGCACTATTTTTCTTACTGCCAATATCCAACTATACTAAATCATTCGTAACAAGTTAAGATATCGAACATAATGTCAAGATAAGTGATTGGAGCATGAGATAATAAAAAGATGAACAAAAATCTTTATTTTTTCATCGCTTTCCCGCAGAAATAATTAGCCACAAAAAAATTTGATGACAGTTAATGTTGAGAAGGCATTAGAATTACTAGATACTATACTTCCCCCTGGCTCTGTTAATAATGTCAAAGCTTTGATTTTTCGGCAAGCTTGGGAAAATAAAGGATATGCAGAAATCGCTGAAGAAGCTGGATATGCTACGGAATACATCAAAGAATCGGGAGCGCAACTCTGGCGAACTATGTCAGATGCTTTAGGCGAGCGGGTAACAAAAAATAATTTTCGTTCTCTGTTACGTCAAAAATTTGAAAGTCAATTAGTTCAAGACAAAAGTGCAGCTTTAGCAACTTCCACAGTTTCTAAGACTCAAGCATCTACTGTAGATTTTCGGGAAACAGTTGATGTTTCTAATTTTTATGGTCGCACTACAGAATTAGCACAACTACAGGATTGGATTATTGGCGATCGCTGTAGTCTAGTCGCAGTATTAGGAATGGGTGGTATGGGTAAATCTGCTCTAGCAGCTAAAGCCATTAAACAAGTAGAAAATGAATTTAACTATATTATCTGGAAATCCTGTCGCAATATTCCTGCTTTAAACAGTTTGTTGAATGAGTTAGTTTCGTTTTTGTCCCAAGGCAAACAGATTGAAGGCTCGATCGCATCATTGCTTAAATACCTACAAACTGCTCGTTGTTTAATTATTTTAGATGGCTTAGAAACTTTGCTGCCAGAAAGCGATCGACAATATGGCAGACTGTTAAAAACTATTGGGGAAACGACTCATCAAAGTTGTCTCTTGTTTACCAGTAGAAAAAAGCCCCCAGAAATTGCTGCACTAGAAGGAAGTCAATTAGGAGTGCGATCACTACAATTAGGAGGTTCTCTGTCTGTAGCTTTACCTTTGTTAGAAAACCTGGGATTATCGGGGACAGAAGCCGAAAAGCAGCAACTTTGTCATTATTACAGTTATAATCCTCAAATTCTTAAAATTGTTGCTAGTTCCATTCACGATCTTTTTGATGGTAATTTGACATCTTTTCTAGAACAAGGTTTCGTAAGTTTTAATGGGGTTAGTCAGTTTCTCGCTCAACATTTCCAACCTCTGAATAATTTAGAAAAGACGATCCTGATTTGGTTAGCAATTAATCATAAATGGACAACAATAGCAGAATTACTTGCAGATATTGTTCCTACTGTTTCCCGTGGGGACTTATTAGAAGCTTTAGAATATCTTAACTGGCGATCGCTTATCAAAAAACAATCTGGCAAGTATGGTATCGAACCGATGCTTAGAGATTATTGTCTTTACTATCTCGCTGAAATAATTGCCCAAGAACTAATCGATAGTAATTTAGCTCTTTTTAACGCTTACGCTTTAATTAAAACCAATGTCACAGAAAAGATTAGACAAATTCAAATTCAGTCTATTTTAGAGCCAATTACTGCTCGACTTCGAGGGACGTTTACTTTTGCGAGAGCTTTAGAACAGCAATTACTGTTAGTTCTCAGTAAAGTACGACTAATGCAAACTCAAGGTTCTGGTTATGGTGTGGGAAATCTAATTAATCTCTGCATACATCTAGAAATTGACTTAAAAGATTATGATTTTTCCTATTTAACTATCTCTCACGCCTATTTAAAGAACGTAAATTTGCATCGAGTCAACTTTGCCTATGCCGATCTGACTCATTCTGTGTTTGATCAAACTGTTAGTAGTATTCAAACTCTAGCTTTTCATCCAGAGAAAAAACTTCTTGCTTCAGGAAAATCTAGTGGAGAAATAAATCTTTGGCAATTAGAAAATGGACAATCTTGCACAACTATTGGTAACAATAATCATGCTGTCTTGTCAGTAGCTTTTAATCTTGATGGCAATAGTTTAGCTACTGGTAGTCATGATGGAAAGCTTCAAATGTGGAGTTTTAAAACAAATAAATGTATTCGAGTTTTACCCGAACAAAAGAGTGGTATATCTTCTATCGTTTGGAGTCCAGATAGTAAAACTATTGTTTGTAGTAGTAACAATGCGGTTAAACTTTATTCTACAGAAACAGGTAAATTAATCTCTAATCTAGAGCATAGTGGCAAAGTTCTTACAGTAGCCTGGAGTTCGGATATAAAAATCTTAGCTAGCGGTAGTAATGACAGTAAGATTAAACTTTGGGATGTTAATACAGGGGATTGTATTAGGGTTTTAACAGGACATAGTAAGGGGATAAATAAAATTACTTTTAGTTGTGATGGAGAAACTTTAGCTAGTAGCAGCGATGACTCTACGATCAAATTATGGGATATCGCGACAGGAAAATACTTTCAAACCTGGCGAGGACATAATGATATGGTTAATTCTATTGCGTTTAGTCCCGATGAACCGATTTTAGTTAGTGGCAGTAAGGACTGCACGATAAAATTCTGGAATGTCTATACGGGAGAGTGCTTAAAAACTATTTCCGAACAAGCTTCTATAAACTCTGTGGTGTTTAGTCCCGATGGCAAAACTGTAGCTAGTGGTAGTGAAAATGGACAAATTAAATTGTGGGATGTTAATACAGGAGAATGTCTACAAACCTTGAAGTCGAGCAGACTTTACGAAGAGATGAATATTACTGGGGTCAAGGGTTTAACTGACGAACAAATTGTCAAGTTAAAAGCTTTAGGTGCTGTTG
>JASJDF010000378.1 GCA_030065715.1 Xenococcaceae cyanobacterium MO_188.B19
GAAACCAATAGGCTTTGTATAATTGTTTTAACGCTATCCATTCTTGGTAATCTTTCAACACTTTTACCTTACAGAAATGGATAGCTTTTTTCCTGATTTCTAAAAATTGTCCGAACCATTGTATGTGGTCAATATGGTAAATAAAGTCTTAATCTGGCTATTTTTGCTTTAACTGATTTAATTGATACCAGCATTCACTTGCGATCGCCCAATCTTCTTCTGCTTGTACTACTAATATTCGTACTTGGGAATCTGGGGTGGCAATATCTTCATCTTGGGGAGAAGATTGGTTTTTTGCTAAATCTAGTTCTAATCCCAAAAATTCCCACCCCTCACAAGCTTTCTCTCTTACTATTTCAGCATTTTCTCCTACTCCTGCCGTAAATACCAACACATCTAAACCTCCTAGACTGGCTAACATAGAACCAATAGAGGAGCGTAGGCGATGAATATACATCTCAAAAGCTAAGTTCGCTTGCTCATGATTTTCCCCCATAGCAACAAGTATAGTTCGCATATCAGCGGATAATCCTGAAATTCCTTTTAATCCTGCCTTTTTATTCAGCATTTGGTCTAATTGGTCAGAGGTAAAATTATATTTCTTCAGCAAATAAATGAGAATTCCTGGATCGATTGAACCACTACGACTACCCATCATTAAACCTTCTAGGGGGGTAAATCCCATAGTAGTATCAATACTTTTGCCATTTTGAATTGCTGCTAGAGAACAACCATTACCTAGATGGCAGGTAATTATTTTAAGTGATTCTAAAGGCTTATGGAGTAATTGTGCCGTACGCTGGGCGCAGTACTGATGATTAATTCCATGAAAACCATAGCGACGAATGCCCTTGGCTAACCACTCATAGGGAAGGGGATAAACCGCAGCTTTTAAGGGCATTTGACGATGAAAGCCAGTGTCAAATACTGCTACTTGGGGTATATTGCCTAGTATTTCTTCAATTGCTTCAATTCCATCTAAATTGGCAGGATTATGGGCAGGAGCGAGGGGAATAAAACTTGCGATCGCTTTTTTGACTTCAGGAGTAACTAAGGTGGCTTGACAATACTCCGTACCACCATGTACTATCCGATGTCCCACAATATCAATTTCTGATAACTCCTCCATCACTTTGGTTTCACCATTGGTTAAAGTATCAAGAGTCTGAGCTAAAGCTATTCTGCGGTCAAGAGTTTCTATTTTAGTTTCTAGAGTTACTCCCTGGGCTTTAATTTTACTAACAGCAAAGGCTTCAGCCACAGTCCAATCAGTATGAGCTTTCCACAGAGGCTTGGGAGGTTCTTGTGTTAAGAGGTCCTCTTCTAGTTGGTACAGACAGCTTTTTTGACTGCTCGAACCTGCATTCAGGACTAAAATTTTCATGGCTTGGCAATTTAAGATAAAGATTGCATATTACTCGGACTGTTTCTTTTTACCTTGGCAACGATATGACAATAACCCTACATTTAGATTCCGCGAACTAATAAGCATTTGTTAAAAAACAATAATCCAGAAAGTTTTTTTATAACCAGCCTCTAAAATAAAACTCAAATATTGATTTAAAACTATGCAATTAGGTTGGCGTCAAAAATTTATACTAAATAAATATTCCCAACTGTTATCCATAATCATTTTATTTTTTATAGTAGGTCCTGCCTTCGATGGAATAACAGGGCGTATTATTATTGGAGTGGTATTTTTTGGCACAATTGTTTCTATTATTAGAACATTTAATCTTAAAAAAAGATTTTTGTTTATGTTGTTAATTTTAATAGGAGCAGCATTTAGCCTTGATATTTACACTTCTATTCAGGAAGATTTAGTAGAAAATGAGTTTCTTGGATTAGCAGTAACTATAATTTACTCCTTAGTTATACTAACAGCACTTATCACAATCAATAGAAAAATCTTTTCAGTTAAAAAAGTAAACGGTGATACCATTAAAGGCGGAATTTCTGTATTTTTTTTAATTGGAATATTTTGGTCGTTACTTTATACTATGGTCTATTATTTTGATGCTAATGCCTTTTCTCAGTCAATAGATCCTTTAAATGTAATTGATTCGATGTTTTATTTTAGCTTCACCACCCTAACTACTTTAGGCTACGGCGATCTTACTCCTGTTAATAGTGTTGCGAAAACCCTGGCTAATTTAGAAGCAGTCACAGGTATGCTGTATCCCAGTATATTTATTGCTCGATTAGTAGGATTGTACACAGCACAGGAAATGAATGAGGATCATTAGTTTACTTGATGGCAATTTTTAATAAAAATAAACATATTTAACCTTTAAAGGTTAAATATTAAGGGCTAAATTTTAGGTTATTTACTATGAAATATAGAATACAAAAACTGCCTCATTTCTCTATCTCGTTAATCATATTTGCGACAATATTAAATGGAACCATTGCCCTGCCTCTCTCAAATAAGGCGATCGCCCAACTTGCTCAATCTAATAAGGCTAAATCTAATGAACTAGCTAAAGCGGAAGCAGTTAGTCAGAAATTTTTTGATGCTCTGATTGCAGGCAGATTTGAGCAAGCCCGAACCTATCTTAGTCCTAGTATCAGGGAATATGCTTCAGCAGAAGACATAGAAAAGCAATGGCAAAGAATATTAAAAAAACTAGGAGGGTTTGTTAAGTACAGAAGAATTCGTCCTACTGAGTCATTTGATATCTATACTGTTTTGGTAAGTGCCAATTTTGAAAATTCGATCTCCGATTTTGTGGTTACCTTAGACCAAAATCAACAAATAAGTAATGTGGATTTTCTCTGGCTGAATAATATTCAGGATAGTGCCGAGGAGTTTGTCGATGCCCTAAGTAATAGTAAATATGGTCTGGCAAGAAGTTATTTAGCTCCCAAGATTAAACGAGACTTACTACCTCAAACTATTAGGCAGAGATGGCAAGACATTGTAAAAACTACAGGTTCCTTCCAACGTCGCTCCGATTCTAAAGTAGTGGAACATTCTGGCTCTAAAGTGGTGCTGGTAGATGTGGAGTTTCAGCGAGAGAACCGTCGCTTTATGATTATTTTTAATCGTCTGCGACAAATCGTAGGAGTAGATTTTCCCCAGTCAGATGAACAGAATAGGGCAGTTTCCCAATCTGATAGAGCTAAATCCGCTCAATTAGCTCAAGCTAAAAAGATCACTCAGGAATTTTTTGATGCTCTGGTGGCAGGTAAATTTGATCAAGCCCGAAAATATCTTAATCCCAGTATCAGGGAATATGGCTCAGCAGAAGAGATAGAAGAAGCATGGCAAAAAATATTGAAGAAATTGGGCGCTTTTGTTAAATACAGAAGAATTCGCCCCACAGAATCATTTGATACTTATACTGTTTTAGTCAGTGCCAATTTTGAAAACTCGATCCCCGATTTTGTGGTTACCTTAGACCGCAATCAGCAAATTAGTTCTGTTGATTTTCTCTGGCTTGATGATATTGAAGATAATGCCGAAGAATTTGTCGATGCTTTAAGTAAGGGGAAATATACTTTGGCAAAAAGTTACTTTGCGCCCAAGATTAAACAAGACCTATCGCCTCAAACTATTCAACAGCGATGGCAAGATATTATAAAAACCACAGGTTCTTTCCAGCGTCGCTCCGATTCTAAGGTAGTCGAAAATTCTAACTCTAAAGTGGTGCTGGTGGATGTAGAGTTTGAACAAGAGAACCGTCGCTTTTTGATCATTTTTAATGCTTTGGGAGAAATCGTGGGAGTAGATTTTCCTCAGTCCTAAAGTTAAATTGTAATTGGTGCTTCAACGTAGATATTAGAGTGTATTTTTCCCAGCTCTGCGAATAGCTGTTGAACGCCAGCCAATAGATTCAACCCGACCAAATATTTCTTCGGCTCTACCTGAATTCAGAATAGGTAAGCGAATATATTCTCCAGGCAGAAAACGACGGTCTAAATAGAGTAAAATCGTTCCTAAAAAATCATCAGCAGTTTTAGATGCTGCCAAACCTAGAGCTGCTCCACCAAGAGATATACCTGCGAACAAGCTCACCCAGGAAAAGTTACGACTTTCAGCATAAATAACCACAGTAATAAATCCGAATAAATTATCCCAATATCGAGCTAATATATTGAGCCAATTCAACTAAATTATCAGGGTTATCACAATATTCTTCCGCTTCCTGTTGTTCCATGCCCAAGTCTTTTAGAAGACTAATCATACAGTTATACATAGTGATTTCAGCTAAATTTTTCTCTTCATTATCAGTATTTAGATATCGCAGGTATTCTTTAGCTCTGAGTCCCAGTTCGCGATAGGTAGAGTTAGCAAGTAATCTCAGTAGATCGAAAAATTATTTTCAATCAGGCAGGCGATCGCTGAAATTTAAAGCATTGGTCAACAAATCATAAGTTATAATTATGTTACAAGGCAAAATTTTCCAATAATTTATTCTAAAGGAAGGTAAATATCTTCTACGACTTGAAAAATTCTTTCAACAGCTTGATTTAAGAAAGAAAGCATTTGTTTTAGAGGAAAAATTGTTCGATAAATTAATCTTCCTCCTCTTCTAGGCTTACTTATTTTTCGCCATAAAAAGTTAACCCAAATATTAACTAATAAAAATGAGATGCCAACAAATAATAATCTCAAATTTGGTTTTTTAGTAGTAGTTCTAATCCGACACAAATTTTTTAGTCTATAGCTAGTTTCAATGCCAAAACGTTTACGATAACATTGATGTATATGATTCAAGTTTGTGTTTACTTTATAAGTGACATAAACATAATACTCAATTCCACTTTGCCCTCTTTTTCCTTTTTTATATTTACAAATAATCCAGATATCAAAGGTTACAAAATCATCTTTACTCCTGTACATAGTATGAGTAGCCTTATAACTTTTTCTTCCTTTCAGAAACTGTTTAATGCCTCCTTGTTTACCGCGTCTGATTGCTGGCATAGTCAAAGGTATATCTAAAGCTTTGAGCCATCTAATGACTGAAATAGTAAAAAATTCTCGGTCAAGATAAAGTCTTTTTACTTGAATTTTTAAACTAGATAATTCTGCTAAAAGACAAGTTATAAGACATACTTTAGTATCTAGCCATCTAACGCCTCTAATAGCTAAAGTAACTCTTTTTCCTTTTTTAATGGTATATAAAGTAGCGTAAGCGTAAAATGAGCAAGTACCATCTTTGGCTTTGCTTCGATAAATATAGGGTTTTTCAGAAGCTTTCGGCTTACCATAATAAGGAATTAGATTTAGGTCGATTGCCAAAATTAATTTCTTCTTTTTTAACCCTTTAGGAATTTTATTTTTTAGGGCAGAATTAAGCTGATTTTCTAATTCTTTGAAGTCAGATATTTTATTGAGATGATATCTGATATTATTACCACAAGTTGATTTTTTTAATTCTTTAGAAGTGTTTTCTATTGTATCTTGTTTGCTTGCTGCTCTGACTAAAACTTTAAATAAATTTTGAGGGTCTCCTGCGCCAGTTGAATTTATGGGAATATGTTGAGCTAGACAATTTACTACTTCAGTTAAAGTTTCTTCGTCAGTTAAAACAAGTTGTTCAAGTTGGTTTTTCAAAGTTTAAAACAGTTTTAGGTGCAAAATAAGTTTTAATTATCTTACATCTGATTACCGCCTCAAACATC
>JASJDF010000379.1 GCA_030065715.1 Xenococcaceae cyanobacterium MO_188.B19
CTACACAAACTATGCCTACCATTCAGCAACTAATTCGCAGTGAACGTTCTAAGCTGCAAAAGAAAACTAAATCACCAGCACTCAAAGAATGTCCTCAACGTCGCGGTGTATGCACTAGAGTATATACAACTACACCTAAAAAACCTAATTCCGCTCTGAGAAAAGTTGCCAGGGTTAGATTAACTTCGGGATTTGAAGTAACTGCCTACATCCCAGGAATTGGTCATAATTTACAGGAGCATTCAGTAGTTTTGATCCGTGGCGGTAGGGTAAAGGATCTACCTGGTGTCAGATATCATATTGTTCGTGGAACTCTAGATACCACTGGAGTTAAAGACAGAAAACAAGGTCGCTCTAAATACGGAACCAAACGTCCTAAATAGACTCATATCCTATCTCTTTGGCTTTTTGCGAGCTACTGAGTTAGCACAGATCAAGCCGATTAACTAGTTCTAGATGTAAAAGAAATTTGACTTGGGTTAATGTTACTGTTCGTCAAGAAAGATAGCCCTGACTAATGTCAAATTATTGATAGTTGTAGCTCCTAACTGAATCATACCAGTAGGAACAAATCCAAACTGATAGCTCATATACAATCAAGTACAGAAAAATATAAGCCATGTCTCGTCGTTCAACCAAAAAGAAACGTCCCATTCCTCCAGACCCTTTATATAATAGCCGTCTAGTCAATATGACTATTAGACAGGTTATGACATCTGGCAAAAATTCCCTAGCAGCACGCATTGTTTATGATGCCTTTTCGATCATTGGAGAAAGAACAGGGAAAGAGCCTCTAGAAGTATTCGAGCAAGCGATGAAAAATCTTACTCCCTTAGTGGAAGTAAAAGCTCGTCGTGTTGGTGGTGCAACCTACCAAGTACCAATGGAAGTAAAACCAAGCAGAGGAACTGCTCTAGCTTTGCGTTGGTTAATTAAATTTTCCCGTGGTAGAGGTGGTAGAACTATGGCAAGTCGTTTGGCTAATGAAATCATGGATGCAGCCAACGAAACAGGCGGAGCAATGAAAAAACGGGAAGAAACCCATCGCATGGCAGAAGCCAATAAAGCTTTTGCTCATTATCGTTACTAATGGTATGCCATCGATTAAAAACCACTAAATGTACTAGCCCTATGTCATAGACTTCAACAGGGAAAAGTATAAAATTGTAGATAGTGTAAAGAATAGTCAGAGATTACCCCGCTACGTCCGTCAACACGGTGGTTGGATATACTCCTTGTCCTAAAGGATTCCTAAAGGATACACCTTCGGATAACCAGGAGCATCCTCCCAACGTCATAAATCCCTGAGGGCTTCCCAGGTGACACGGACTTGTAAAAGCGGTGAGCGTTCTTAAAAAAGTTGCTTATGGAAGCAACCTCTAAGACCGCACTTTCACTCTGCTCTGACCGTTGGTCAATTACCATTTGATTTTTAAATACACAGGAGGTTTCTGTGGCACGAACCATCCCACTAGAAAGGGTGCGAAACATTGGTATCGCTGCCCATATAGACGCGGGTAAGACAACAACAACTGAACGAATCCTCTACTACACTGGCATTGCCCACAAAATGGGTGAAGTTCATGAGGGTGCAGCCATCACAGATTGGATGGAGCAAGAAAAAGAAAGAGGGATCACCATAACTGCTGCTGCTATTAGCACCAGTTGGCAAGATAACAAAATCAACATCATTGATACCCCAGGTCACGTTGACTTCACAATTGAAGTAGAACGTTCAATGCGGGTTCTTGACGGTGTTATTGCAGTGTTTTGCTCAGTTGGCGGTGTTCAGCCCCAGTCTGAAACCGTTTGGCGACAGGCAGACCGCTATGCAGTTCCCCGTATTGCGTTCGTCAATAAGATGGATCGGGTAGGAGCAAACTTCTTCAAAGTTTATGAGCAAATCAAAGAGCGTTTGAGAGCTAATGCAGTTCCCATTCAAATTCCTATAGGCAGCGAAAGCGAATTTAAAGGAATTATTGATTTGGTTAAAATGCGAGCCAAGATTTATCTAGATGATCTGGGAGAAAAGATTGAAGATACTGAAATTCCTGAAGAACTTCAAGAATTATCCCAGGAATATCGTGCCAAGTTAGTTGAGGCGGTAGCGGAAACTGATGAAGAACTCCTCGAAAAATTCATGATGGAAGAACAGTTTACCGAAGCAGAAATTAAAACTGCCTTACGCAAAGGTACAATCGCAGGCTCAATAATGCCTATGCTTTGCGGTTCTGCTTTTAAAAATAAAGGAGTCCAGTTGCTTCTTGATGGAGTAGTTGACTACTTACCCGCTCCTACAGAAGTCCCGCCCATAAAAGGTCTTCTACCCAATGGCAAGGAAGCAGAAAGAAAATCTGATGATTCAGAACCATTTTCCGCTTTGGCTTTTAAAATTGCTACGGATAAATTCGGTCGTTTGACTTTTATCAGAGTTTATTCTGGTGTGCTTTCTAAAGGTAGTTATATCTATAACGCTACCAAAGATAAAAAAGAACGAATTTCCCGTTTGGTAGTCTTAAAATCTAACGAGCGGATCGAAGTCGATGAACTGAGAGCGGGAGATTTAGGAGCCGTTGTGGGCTTAAAGTTTGCCACCACAGGGGATACCCTTTGTGATGCAAAAAAACCTATTATTCTGGAATCTTTGTTTGTCCCCGAACCTGTGATTTCAGTAGCAGTAGAGCCTGAAACTAAAAGTGATGTGGAGAAACTCTCCAAAGCACTACAAGCTCTCTCTGATGAAGACCCGACTTTTCGCGTTAGTATCAATCCTGAAACCAACCAAACTGTCATTGCTGGTATGGGAGAACTCCATCTAGAAATTCTAGTAGATAGAATGCTCAGGGAGTTTAACGTAGAAGCAACTGTGGGAACACCTCAAGTTGCTTATCGCGAAACCATCCGTAAAGCCAGTGATGCCGAAGGAAAATGGATTAAGCAAAGCGGTGGTAAAGGTCAATATGGTCATGCGGTAATTAAGCTAGAGCCTGGAGAGCCTGGTAGTGGATTTGAATTCGTTTCTAAAATAGTTGGGGGTGTGATTCCTAGAGAATATATCCCTGCTGTGGAACAAGGAGTGAAAGAGGCTTGTGAATCTGGGGTTATTGCAGGTTATCCTTTAATTGACGTGAAAGTAACTCTAATAGATGGCTCTTATCACGATGTAGATTCCAATGAAATGGCGTTTAAACTTGCTGGTAAAATGGCAATCAGGGCTGCGGTTCAAAAAGCATCTCCTGTACTATTAGAACCAACGATGAAGGTCGAGGTAGAAGTCCCCGAAGAGTTTTTGGGGGACGTGATGGGGGATCTTAACTCTCGTCGCGGTAATATCGAAGGGATGAACTCTGATGATGGTTTATCCAAAGTAGCTGCTAAAGTTCCTTTGGCAGAAATGTTTGGTTACGCCACAGATATTCGCTCCAAAACCCAAGGACGCGGTATATTTTCTATGGAGTTTAGTGCATATAATGAAGTACCCAGCAATGTAGCTGAGGGAATCATTAATAAAAATCTAGGGAACCCATAATTACAAATAAGGAATAAATATTCATGGCACGCGCAAAGTTTGAACGTACTAAAGATCACGCTAACATCGGCACCATCGGTCACGTTGACCATGGTAAAACTACTCTAACAGCAGCAATTACAATGACTTTGGCTTCTCAAGGCAAAGCCAAAGCTAGAAAATATGATGAAATTGATGCTGCTCCTGAAGAGAAAGCACGGGGTATTACTATCAACACAGCTCACGTAGAGTACGAAACTGATGGTCGTCACTATGCTCACGTGGACTGTCCTGGTCACGCTGACTACGTAAAAAACATGATTACTGGTGCAGCACAAATGGACGGCGGAATTCTGGTTGTTTCTGCTGCTGATGGACCTATGCCTCAAACTCGCGAGCATATCCTCCTTGCTAAACAAGTAGGTGTTCCTAGCTTGGTTGTGTTCATGAACAAACAGGATCAAGTGGATGATGAAGAGTTACTAGAACTTGTAGAATTGGAAATTCGCGAACTATTGAGTGAATATGACTTCCCTGGTGATGATATTCCTATCGTTTCTGGTTCTGCTTTATTAGCTTTAGAAGCTGTAACAGAAAATCCTGAAATTAAGCCTGGCGAAAATGAGTGGGTTGATAAGATTCTGGAGTTAATGGGAAATGTTGACTCCTATATTCCTACTCCTGAAAGAGAAGTTGATAAACCTTTCTTGATGGCTGTAGAAGACGTATTCTCTATTACTGGTCGTGGTACCGTTGCTACTGGTCGTATTGAGCGTGGTTTGGTTAAAGTTGGTGAAACTGTAGAAATCGTTGGTATTAAGGATACTGCAACTACTACCGTAACTGGAGTAGAAATGTTCCAGAAAACTCTAGACCAGGGCATGGCTGGGGACAACGTTGGTCTGCTACTTCGTGGTGTAGATAAAGAAGCTATCCAACGAGGTATGGTTCTGGCAAAACCAGGTTCTATTACTCCTCATACTGAGTTTGAGGGAGAGGTTTACGTTTTAACCAAAGAAGAAGGTGGTCGTCACACTCCTTTCTTCAAAAACTATCGTCCTCAGTTCTATGTACGTACTACTGATGTAACTGGCACTATCACTGACTATACTGCTGATGATGGTAGCGCGGTAGAAATGGTAATGCCTGGAGATCGCATTAAAATGACTGTACAACTCATTAACCCCATCGCGATTGAAGAAGGAATGCGTTTTGCAATTCGCGAAGGTGGTCGTACTATCGGTGCTGGTGTAGTCTCTAAGATTATGAAGTAGCCCGTAGGATGAACTAATAGAGAGTAGATCAACAGCAAGCTCCTAGTTTGACTGATTCGATCTACTCCTTAATTTTGTCTAAATATATCTTTGAACCTTGAAAACTAAAAATTATGGCAACTATTCAACAACAGAAAATTCGTATTCGTTTGAAAGCTTTTGACCGTCGCATCCTCGATACATCTTGTGAAAAGATTGTGGATACAGCCAATAGGACTAACGCTACGGCTATTGGACCCATTCCCCTACCAACTAAAAGAAAAATTTATTGTGTTCTGCGATCGCCACACGTAGATAAGGACTCACGAGAACATTTTGAAACCCGTACCCATCGTAGAATTATTGATATTTATCAGCCCACTTCTAAGACTATCGATGCTTTGATGAAGTTAGATTTACCTGCTGGTGTAGATATTGAAGTTAAATTATAAAATTTAGTTGTTATTACAATTCAAGACACAAAGTTATTAGCTCTTGGCTGATAGCTTTTTTGCTAAATACTAATTGTCAGGTAACGAAGATTAATCCCTCTTTTGTACTGTCTAAAGTAGCAAAAGAGGGATTGAAGATATGGATAATTGCTAATTATCTATTATCTATAGATATATTTAGATTACCTATATTACCAACCAGTAACGCTATAGGTATTATTTATTAGTGCCTCGGTGGAAGATTCTGGAGTATTTTCTACTACACGAGCTTCTGCACAAAAGGTAGCGGTGTTAAAACCACCAAATCTTTGAACAGTACTACTGCGAAGTCTGAGATTAGGGTTGACGAACCAAAAACGCTCAATAGTACTCATGGTTTCGTATTCAGTAATTAGGAC
>JASJDF010000380.1 GCA_030065715.1 Xenococcaceae cyanobacterium MO_188.B19
TTGGGAGTTGGGCATTTTCTGCAAACCAACGGTTAAATCTACCGCAGCATCATACTGAATTGGTCCTTCTATTTTGAGATCAGGTCGCTGTTTTCGAGCGATCGCAGTAGCGTTTCTGACTTTTTCAACTTCTGCGCCTTGACCTGAACTATCAGAAGAATAGGATAAGAGTGCAACTTTGGGTTCAATGCCAAAGGCTCTAGCTGTATCAGCGGAAGCGAGGGCAATTTGCGCTAATTGTTCCGCATTAGGATTGGGATTAATGGCACAATCTCCATAAACTAAGACCCGATCTTCGAGACACATAAAAAAGACTGAAGAAACTAACTCATAACCTGGTTTGGTTTTAATCAATTGTAGAGCTGGTCTCAAAGTATCAGCGGTAGTATGTACTGCACCTGATACCATCCCGTCTGCGTCTCCAGAATAGACCATCATCGTGCCAAAGTAAGAAACATCAAGCAGATATTCCCTCACCATATCAGGAGTTGCCCCTTTGTGTTTTCTGAGTTCATAGAATTGTTCAGCGTAAAATTCGACTTTATTTGAGGTGGCAGGATCAATAATCTCTAGTTGATTAGTATTTAGATAGATGCCATTTTGTTTGATTGTTTGTTCAATTTTTTCTGGCTTACCCAAAAGAGTTATTTTGACGATCTCTCGTTCTAAGAGAAAAGCTGCTGCTTGCAGAATTCTGAGTTCTGTGCCTTCTGGAAGTACAATATGTGATTTGTAGGACTTAGCCTGCTGTAACAAATTGTAAGTAAACATCTTGGGAGTAGTCCCCTTGGCTTTAATCGTGGCAATTTGCTGCTCTAATTGACTTAAATCAACGTAATTATCAAAAAGATGGATGCTCAAAGTAACTTTCTCACGGTCACATATTGCTAAACTTTGGGGTTGCTCTCTACTAATTAAAGAAGTATGAACTTGTCTAAGTAATTCAGAGGTTTCGTAAGTGTCTGTAGAAACGGAGAGAATCGGGAGGGGATTGTAAAGACCGTCAATCAGTTTTTTTATTGCTGGTTCTGGTTGTAAATCTCCTGAAAGTAAAATTCCCGATAAATGAGGATAATTGACTGATTGATGAGCTTGTAGCAAGCCTACAATTAGGTCGCTGCGATCGCCTGGAGTAATTACTAAACTATTTTCTTTGAGTCTGGGAATAGCGTGTTCTAAACGCATAGCAGCAATTACATAATCAAGTACTAAGTTATCTAGTTTCTCTTGTCCGTAAAGCACTTCAGCTTGAAGTTGTTGAGCAATTTCTTGAATTCTCGGACTGATTAATTTTGGTTGATAGGGAAGAACAGCTAGTAGATTAATTGTCTTACTGAATTCATTTTTTAAGGCAATAACTAATTGTGAAACAACTTCAGAATTAGCTTTATTAAGAACTATACCTATAACCTGACATTCCCTAGCTAGATAAGATTCAAAAGACATCTTAACAGGAGCAATTGCTTCACTAATGCTGCGCTGATCAGCATTACCTACAATGAGAATAGGACAACCTAAATTTTTGGCAATTTCTGTATTTAGATCAAATTCAAAAGCTGACACTTGCCCTAAATAATCAGAACCTTCACATAAAATAAAGTCATAATTTTGCTCTAAACTCTTATATTTATCAAAAATTTTGTCTAAAATCTTATTGTAATTATTGCGATTAATTAGCTGCTGAACTTCCTCTACGTATAAACCAAAAGCTTGCTCGTATTCTTGGTTTAAGGAAAAATAACTCAAAATTAAACTAATATCTTCATCTGGCTGATTCAAAGGTTGTCTTCTAATTACTGGTCGAAAAAAAGCGATTTTGTTGGTTTTTCTGAGGATCAACTCGATAATACCTAGAGAAATTAAGGCTTTTCCACTTCCTGCTTCAGTGGTACTAATATAAAGAGAACTTGTCATGAAGAATTAGGATAGTATGGTTAGTTATGAGTTATTAGTAGTTAAATTATGATTATGAGCTACTACTACATTTGGGATTCTAAGCTCCGCTTTAATTGATAGTTTTTTAATCTTTTAGCAACTTTGTTGGATAACAACACACAACCAATGATATTGGGCACAGCCATAGCTAATAACATCATGTCACTAAATTCTACTACTACTCCCAGTTTGACTACGGCTCCCACAAAAATACAGATTAAAAAGACAATTTTATAAATAAAAGTATTTTTGTCACCAAATAAATAAACCCAGGATTTTTCACCGTAGTAACTCCAAGCTACAGTAGTAGAAAAACCAAACAAAAAAATAACAATTGCTAATACATAAGGAAACCAACTAAGCACTTGGGAAAAAGCTAAAGCAGTTAACTCAGAACCATTAATATCTGGAGGAATATTATCTCCATAAGTCCCAGTCAAAATTATTACTAAAGCGGTGAGATTACAGATCACAATAGTATCGATAAAAGGCTCTAACATAGATACTAAACCTTCTTGTATTGGCTCGTCAGTTTTAGCAGCAGAATGTGCGATCGCAGCAGTTCCCATACCAGCACCATTAGAGAAAGCACTACGACGAATTGCGAGTATCAATAAACCAACTAATCCCCCTTCTATAGCATCAGCAGAAAAAGCAGATTGACAGATAGTTATAATGGCATTTGGTACTTGAGTAATTTGACTACCAATTACCCATAAACAAGCAATTAAATAAATTCCAATCATTAAAGGAACTAACTTACTGGTAACAACTCCGATGCGATTAATTCCCCCAATAATTACTAATCCTACTAGCAACGCTACAGTTATACCAAACACCCAGTTATAACTTTCTATACTAGGAAACAAAGCAGTTAAAGCAGCAAAAGATTGATTAACTTGAAACATATTTCCCCCACCAAAAGAAGCACCAATACAAAATAAAGCAAAGACAATTCCTAGTAGCTTCCCTAATTGATTAAAACCGAGATCGCCTAACCCTTTTTCCAGATAATACATGGGACCCCCTGCTACTGTACCATCAGGGTTAACTTGGCGATATTGTTGTCCCAAAGTGCATTCGATAAACTTACTCGACATTCCCAAGAAAGCAGCAACACTCATCCAAAAAACCGATCCTGCGCCTCCTATTTGTATCGCGATCGCAACTCCTGCAATATTTCCTAGTCCTACTGTACCTGATAACGCAGTAGCCAAAGCCTGAAAAGAAGATACTTCACCCTCTCCATCGCTTTCATATTTTCCCGTAGCGATATCTACTGCTTCTTTGAAACCTGTCAGACTTATAAAACCATATCTGAGAGTGAAAAAGATTCCTCCTGCGATCATCCACAGAATAATTAGGGGTATTCCCCCAATAGAGAAAAATAAAACAATTTCCAAGGCGGAAACTAGCTGAGTAAAGACTGTATTGATCTGGTGTAGCAACTGTAAAAATCAAAATATATTTACAACAATAAATATATTTTAAGCAATATAAAGAAAAAATACGGAAAGTAAACAATATTGCTCTACCTTAGGCAAAGTTACATTCGGGCTTAGAATCTAGAACCAAACTATTTATAGATAATATTGAAATAAATTAGATTTTCAAACATTGGTTACACATTAGGATTAATTTTATGCAATTACAGACTAAATCCAACTACTACACTCCTGAAGAATATTTAGCTCTAGAAGAACAAGCAGAATACAAAAGTGAATATCACGATGGAGAAATTATCTCCATGACAACGGAAACAACTAATCATAATGAAATCACTGGAAATATAGCTGCTAATCTTAAATTTGGACTAAATAAAAAACCCTATAAAGTATATATGGCAAATGTCCGTTTATGGATACCCCGTAATCGCTTATATACTTATCCCGATGTTATGGTAATTAAAAACAAACCAATTTATGCAGATAAAGGAACAACTACAGTTACTAATCCAATTTTAATTATCGAAGTTTTATCTAAATCTACTCAAAACTACGACCAAGGAGCAAAGTTTAATTATTATCGTTCTATACCAGAAATGCAAGAATATATATTAGTTTCACAAAGCAACTTTAATGTAATGCAATATAGTAAAACTAAGGATCGTAAATGGCTATTATCAGAATATGATAATCAAGAAGTGGTAATTGAATTTAGTTCTATAGATTTTAAAATTGAATTATCAGAAATTTATGCAGGTGTAGATTTTTCTGAATTTGAATAGTATGGGCAAAGGTAAGCAATGGAGTTTATTCCACGCTAGATTACATCAAACTCTGAAAAAAACAAATTTATTACCTAAAAAAACTAAAATTTTAATTGCCCTATCTGGCGGACAAGATTCTTTATGTTTGACAAAATTACTATTAGATTTACAATCTAAATGGCAATGGAATTTAGCTATAGCTCATTGCGATCATGGTTGGTCAACAGATGTGGGTATATCAGATCATGTAGAAGAAGTAGCAAAAAATCACAACTTACCTTTTTACCTTAAAGTAGCTCAAAATTTAAAAGAAACAGAAGCAATAGCCAGAAAGTGGCGGTATCAAGCTTTAGTAGAAATTGCACAAGAACATGACTTTAAATATATCGTTACTGGTCATACAAAAAGCGATCGCGCTGAAACTTTTTTATACAATTTAATTCGAGGTGCAGGAAGTGATGGTTTAAGCTCTTTAAGTTGGCAAAGATTTTTAATCCCAGATATTCAATTAATTCGTCCTATTTTAGACTTTACTCGCCGAGAAACTTTAGAATTTTGTCAACAATTCCAGTTACCAATCTGGTTAGATGTTGCTAATGAGAATAAGAAATATGCTCGCAATCGCATCAGAGGTGACTTAATTCCCTATCTCCAAGATAATTTTAATCCTCAAGTCGAAAACTCCATCGCCCAAACCGCAGAGTTATTAAAAGCTGACGTAGAATATTTAGAAACACAAGCTCAAGAGTTATTAATAAAAGTAAAAGCCCAACAAGATAATCGACTAGATCGCTATATTCTTAGAGATGTTCCTTTAGCACTGCAAAGAAGAATTATTAGACAATTTCTCCCTCAAATTATCCAGAAAAATCCTACTTTTGCCGAAGTAGAAGCGGTTTGTAATTTAATTTTTGCTCCTAACAAAAGTCGTACTTCCACTTTACCAGGAAAAGCGATCGCAGAAGTTTCAGGACAATGGATTATTTTTTATCACTAGAAAATTTAATTTCTCAACTAACTATGTTGTTTGCTTTTCAGTTTCAGTCACCAGGTCCCATTATTTTTGATTTCGGTTTTATCGCTCTACGATGGTATGGATTATTAATTGCTTCTGCTGTATTAATTGGTATTACTATTTCTCAGAATTTAGCAAAATTAAGAAACATTGATCCTGAATTATTGCTAGACTTGACAATTTGGTTAGTAATAGGCGCAATTCCTTGCGCTAGAATTTATTATGTTCTATTTCAATGGCAAGAATACGCAAATCGTCCTGAAGATATTATTGCAATTTGGCAAGGAGGAATTGCTATTCATGGTGCAATAATTGGTGGCACTATTGCTACAATTATCTTTGCCCGCATCAAGAAAGTATCTGTCTGGCAATTAATCGATTTAGTAGTACCTTCTCTTATATTAGGACAGGCGATCGGTAGATGGGGAAACTTCTTTAATTC